>JAJRSY010000148.1 GCA_024278565.1 Bacteroidota bacterium | reverse complement strand
CATACTGTTCCCGTTCTTTAAAGCCACTAATTTTTTTCTTGTAATGCCTTTGTAGTAAATTAGGTTTAACGCTGTAATAACTTGCTATATTACTTATCGTATCTTATCGGGTCTCGACCTGTGCCTTTTAAAAAATCAGAGAGTTCAAGGGTTGATTTTGAACCATCCGCTATAAATGAATAATCACTTTTAATCTCTGTACGATTTTGTTTCTCTCGCCATCTACGCCGTTTTATCACCAAATAAACTGCTTTTCCCCGTATTGGGAAATCTTGAATTGTCTTTGCAGGATAAAAACCTTTTGATTCGTAATTGAGCTTGTTATAGCCTATGGGTAATTCATTCTTTTCAACCAAATCAATTGGTATATCATCTTTTTACTGGAGACTTCCCCTAGCTCTTTAACGCTCTTTAGGTCAAAGTGCTGTAATAAGGATTCTGGTAGAAATATAGATAATGGATTTGTCAATCTTTTTTCTGTAAACTTAACTCTTTATCACACCTACTCCCCAACTTTTTAATGTGACCCATTTTAACATTCATTCATTTTAAACTGATCTGAATCTTCCACTAAATTAGTGGTAGAACCAACATATTTAATCAATTCGGGGTATAGAAGCCTTGTCTTGTAAGCACCCATTTCACAACAAATTACGTTCACTAGACATTTGTGTAGACTTCTTATGAGTTTTTCGGAAGCTGCGCGGTAATTAGCTTTATAGAATTTGCTTTTATTGTTTTCTGAATCTCTAAGAATCAAACTACCACCTGACCCTTTTATTATTTCATTTTTCTCTAAGGTTCTTCTAGCTTTTTTATCGAGTTTTTTTTAGACTTACCTGATACTTTTTTACCTGTTATTTTTGGGTCTTTTTGGTAAGCATCCATCATAGCTGGATGACCATACCTGAGCTCTTTGTCTATACCACAAAATGAATTGTTACATTTTTTACATACACTTCCAACAGATAAATACACCTTACCACCAATACTTTCGGGAAAAATATGTTCGCCTTTTCTTTCCACATTGTCAGAGCCATCTTCAGTAGATTCTCCACACCAAAGGCATATTTTTTTAGAATCAGTCATTCTTGACTAAATTAAAATAATTAAAGCATATGGCTCAGTCGCTATATTCTAGAAATAATTCTAACTCTTAAGACCGCTTTGAACTACTTAAAAAATTACATTGACCCTATGCTGAAAATTGAATGAACATGTTTTCGAATTATCGATTAGCTCCTTAAATATACTTCAAAAAATCCATGTTCTTTGCAAAATTTGGTTTTTGTAAAGAGTACTCAAAACAATCCTGTCCTAAATTTATTTAGGACAGGATTAGTCAAACACCTTCAAAAGCTACTTCAATGTACAAAAAATACTGTGGTTTCAAAATCCCGATTTGGACACCAGAGCGGTGTTTTCAGGTGGTTTCATGAGGTTTCATCTGAACCCTCTAAAAACATAAAACGTTGCAAATCAGGTGATTTGCAACGTTATGACACTAGATGAAACTAGTCAAGTCGGGGTGGCAGGATTCGAACCTGCGACCTCCTCGTCCCAAACGAGGCGCGATAACCGGGCTACGCTACACCCCGAAATGGTTATTTAAATAACGTTTTGCTCCTCTATTTTTTATCTTCTATCTAAAAGCAATGCTTCAAATCGTGATAAAACCTCAATTTGCCAAACTAGTTCCCAAGGTGTTCCACTCTTTGTACAAGTGACGATTCCTTGGTTATGTCTTTTCAATATTTCAAAGCTGTCCTAAAACTCCAACAGTTCTTGCGGAGAGACAGGGATTCGAACCCTGGGTACCCTTGTTAGGGTACGACGATTTAGCAAACCGTTCCTTTCGGCCACTCAGGCACCTCTCCATGGTTACTTCAATGAACTTGCATAAATGCGGTTGCAAAGGTACATTTTTCCAATATTATAAAACAACTATTTATTCGATTTTTATCTTGGGTGGATCAAAACATCAAGTGTGAAATTTGATTATTCAGGATATTCTACCCGTAAATGATAAATATTCCTGAGCTTTTGCTTGAATATTTTTTTGATGGTCTCTATTTCTTTAAAGGTAATGTCAGCATTAACAAACTGATTGGCTGCCATTTGACCTGCAATGATCTTATCAACAAACTCATCGATTATTAAAAATGTAGGGTTCTTTAAACTTTTTGAAGCCGCTTCAACAGAATCGGCCATCATTAGAATAGCGGTCTCTCTTGAAAAAGGAATAGGTCCAGGGTATCTAAAATCTTCATCATTCACATCACTCTCAATTTCTTGCTGTTTCTTAAAAAAATAATATACCAAGGTCGTACCATGATGAGATCGTATAAAATCTATCACCCTGTCTGGCAGGTTGTTTTTTCTGGCCAATTCTATACCACCAATAACATGGTCAATTATAACCTTTGCGCTATCCTTCGAAGACAGTTCATCATGGGGGTTTACATTGGTAATTTGATTCTCGGTGAAATAAGACGGGTTCGACATCTTACCAATATCATGGTACAACGCCCCTACCCTGACCAACATGGCATTAGCTCCTATTTCGCTGGCCGCGGCCTCGGCAAGATTGGAAACTTGTAACGAATGATGAAACGTGCCCGGTGCTTTGTTTGACAATTCTTTCAATAATTTTGAATTGGTATCTGACAACTCTAACAAAGAAACATCTGAGACCAGACCGAACATTTTTTCATAAATATAAATCAAGGGCTGCACAAAAAGAGTAATCATACCATTGAGCAAGAACAGACCCAAGGTAAACCAAATTATATTCTCTAAATCACCCTCGTGAATGATATGAAAGGCGAGGTAACCAACAATATAAATCAGGGTTATTTGACCCACAGAGATAAAGAGATTGGCCCTTTTATATAGCTCTGATACCGTCAACACCGTAACGATACCCGCTATAATCTGCAGAAAAATATACTCAAAACTATTGGGCACTACAAAACCCAGAATCAATACCGTCAAAACATAAACAAACAGCCCAAGACGGGCATCAAAAAAGGTTTTTAAAATGAGGGGCAGAATACATAAGGGTACTACAAAAACATAAGAAGCGTCGTATTTTACCACCATTGTGGTAACAAAGACCATTAACAGCACGTTAAAGAATATAAAGGTTACCTTGGTATTATTGGCATAAATTTCAGGCCGGTACTTTTTCAAAAATAAAAACAGCATCATCAATACCAAAGCCACCAGAATGGTGTAACCGAAGTGTATGAAATAATAACTTTTTGCACTCCAGAGGTCAGATTCATATTCTCCTTTTAGGGAATTCAAGATTTTATAACTGGCTGCATCAACTACTTCACCGTTAGCGATTATCAACTCTCCTTCGCCAATCGCACCCCGGGTATGCGATAGTTTCGACAACTCATCATTAAGTGACTTGTTCGAAAGGTTTTTGTCGTAAATCACATTCTCAACCAATACACTAAGTAACAATTCTTGTAGCGGGTTCTTGTAAGCTAAAAGTTCATCTTCGCGCAATTCGGAACTGACAATTTTTTTAACGTCCTTAATGGCATACAGATCTTTAAAATCTACCTGTATCGCCTCATTGTTTTTCAATAAATAAACTTGTTTCTTCTTATTATTGAAGTTGGTTTTTTTCACAACCCCTTTATTATAGAGCCTATCGAGAATTTTATTCCCCGACTCTTCTAGAGTTTGCAATAGCTTCTGATCATAAGAGTCCGGTGAAAATACTGAAGGGAATTTTTCTTGGTACGCTAGATAAGATTTTTTAGCTATTTCAGTATCAAACCTATAATAGTCTATCTGTTTATTTTTGACCGACTGTTGCTCAAATTCTATTTCATCCTTATCTTTATTGATAGAGAAATCGAATGGCGCTTTTAGATTTTCATACTGCCAAGCCTTGCCTTTTTGAAATTCATATTTAAATTTTCCCCCTTTCGGAAAAAAGAAGACAATAAAAAAAATGGAAACAGCGTATAAAAAATATTTATATATGAGCGATTGGTTCTTATACAATTTGTCCATTGATTTTGACATAGGAAAGGTATCAGTTTTCAAAAATAGAAAAATATACGCTAATAGTATGGTTTTTACCAACAAGCATTTTCTTTGATTACAGTAGATATTCCTTAAAACAAAAGAACGTTTTAAATCATTTTAATTTGTATTTTCCCTGTTATATAAAGACAGGTTGCGTTTTTAATTTATTAATTTCGCAACATAATCGATTAATACAACCAATATGAACGAAGTGGTAATAGTAGCTGCGACAAGAACCCCAATAGGTAGTTTTATGGGTAGCTTATCAACAATTGAGGCACCCAGATTAGGAGCAATAGCTATCAAAGGAGCTTTAAAAAAGATAGGTTTAGAACCAAAAATGGTCGAAGAAGTACTCATGGGAAATGTGGTACAGGCGGGCACAGGCCAAGCACCAGCTCGACAAGCGGCTCTATTTGCCGGAATACCCCCTAGCGTACCCTGCACCACCATAAACAAGGTATGTGCTTCTGGAATGAAAGCGGTCATGCAAGCCGCCCAAGCTATTGCCTTGGGTGACATTTCGATTGCCGTTGCCGGAGGTATGGAGAACATGAGTCTAATACCGCATTACTTATATATGCGAAAAGGTCAAAAATTTGGCTCCGCCTCACTGGTTGATGGTATGCAAAAAGATGGTCTTACCGATGCTTATGGCCAAAATGCCATGGGTGTTTGTGCAGATGCCTGTGCAAGCGAACACAATTTCAGTAGGGAAGACCAAGACAATTACGCCATACAGTCTTACAAAAGATCAGCCGAGGCCTCTGAAAAAGGCAAATTTAAGAACGAAATAGTGCCCGTTGAAGTTCCGCAGCGACGAGGCGAGCCTATTTTGGTTACGGAAGATGAAGAGTTTAAAAATGTAAAACTTGAAAAGATTCCAGCATTACGACCAGCGTTTACCAAAGAGGGTACCGTTACTGCTGCCAATGCCTCAACAATAAATGATGGTGCTGCGGCCTTGGTATTAATGAGTGCAGATAAAGCCAAGGAGTTAAAACTAAAGCCTTTGGCAACCATCAAGGGGTATGCCGATGCTGCACAAGAACCAGAATGGTTTACAACAGCGCCTGCCAAGGCCTTGCCAAAAGCGCTAAGCAAATCGAAAATTTCAATAGATCAGGTTGATTTTTTCGAATTCAACGAAGCTTTTGCCGTTGTGGGCCTTGCCAATATGAAATTATTAAACCTTACCGACACCAACGTAAACGTCAATGGAGGTGCAGTTTCTTTAGGCCATCCACTAGGCTGTTCGGGCGCAAGAATAGTGGTCACCTTGATCAATGTTTTAGAACAGAACAATGCGAGGATCGGTGCAGCTGCAATATGCAATGGCGGCGGTGGTGCCTCTGCCCTTATTCTAGAAAGAAATTAATACGTACCCCATGCAGTACGGTATTTGCCACCTTAGTGTTGTACCTGTTCGATCCATAGCCGATGATACCGGCGAAATGGTATCGCAACTATTGTACGGTGAGTATTTCAAAGTACTTGAACAACGAAAATTTTGGAGCCGTATACGAATGGTCTTCGATAGTTGTGAAGGTTGGATCCAAAATAATCAGATCACCACTATTGAAAAACAGGACTACGACCAAATAAAAAATTCAAAAAACCCAAAGTATTCTTCAGACCTAGTATCGTTCATTGAAACCCCAGATTCCATTTTGCTTCCTATCGTAATGGGTTCTTCGGTCAGTAATACAAAAGTGCTTCCGAATAATTTTGAAGGGAGCTCAATAGCGGTTAAAAAGGAAAAAACCGATTTGGTACAAACCGCCCTACTTTACCTCAACACTCCTTATTTATGGGGAGGAAGAACCCCTTTCGGACTCGACAGCCCAGGGTTCACCCAAATGGTTTATATGATAAACGGGCACAAATTGCCAAGAAAAGCACATGAGCAGGTATCACAAGGGGAAGCACTTAGCTTTATTGAGGAGAGCGAGCCAGGGGATCTGGTCTTTTTTGACAATGACGAGGGCACTATCGACCATGTGGGCATTATCATGAAAAACAACTATATAATCCATGCCCATGGAAAAATACGTATCGACTGTATAGACCATACCGGAATCTTCAATACCGAAATAAAAAGTTACACCCATTCGCTAAGGGTCATCAAAAAAATCATATAAAAAAACCTCCTTGGTCAACCAAGGAGGTTTTTTTTATAATCAGGGAAATTAGTTACTTACTCCCCCAATAACTTTTTAAGTCTCATGAAATTCTCATTGTCACCCATGGCACCGTAGATGTTTTTCAATTGTGTTAGAACCCCTTGATTGTCTGGGTTCATTTTCAAAGCCTCTTCTAAAACAGTTGCGCCCTGTACGAACAAATCATCTTTTTGTTTTTTCAGCTCATCGTACCTTGCGACATCTTTCTTTGAATTGCCCAATGAGTTCATTTCATCGATCAAGCCATTTCCTTCGTTCACATAGGTGGTTGAAAGGTTTAACTGAGCATTCGTATAGCCCGGATTGATTTCCAGTGCCTTTAGATAAGAAGCTCTAGCTTCGGCGATATTACCCTGCTCCATATTGATAACGCCAATATTATAATGTAAATCGGCATTTTCGGGTGCCATTGCCGCCGCCTCTGCCATTAATGTCTTGAACTTGCCCTTATCACCTAATTTATAATGTAGGTTGGCCTCTTGCAAGACCAGGTCCACATCATCAGGATTGCCCGCCCGTGCTTTTTTATACGCCTCAATGGCTTTGTCATCTTGACCAAGTTGCCCATATATCAAAGCTGTGTTTTTTACTATTTCCGCAGTTTTCGAAGGTGATTTTTCATCTAGGGGATCTTTGTAAGTACCTGACTTTACCATTAGATCACGCTGAACCTTGTCCATTTCCTCGACCTCTCCCGTCTCTACATTTGTTGCCTTGTAAATAATTCCGCTGCCATCATAGCCTATTTCTTGAAGCTCGTTGTAATATGTCAATGCCTGCTCATAATGTGCCCCGTTAACCGCACTGCTGGCTGCATAGTACAAATAAGTGGTGTCTTGAGGAGTGAGTTTATAGCTCAAATATAACTTTTCGGCCGCTTCCTTAAATTTTTCATTAGCATTGTCCTCTACGGCAGAGTTTACCAAATCGACCGTTATGGCCGCCATTCGTTGTTTGGTTTCGTCCGTGTATTTTGACTTTCCACTTTTTTCTTCAATGTCAACCACCTTTCTAAATGAGGAAACCGATTCGTTGAAGGCCGTATCGTCTCCTTTTTTAGCTAGTTCGGCATAGGTCTTCCCTCGAAGAAAGTAATAATGTGACTGTACCTTCGCATCAGCACCCGATATCGTACCCGACACACCTTCCAAGGCAGTTTTTGCTGCCATTGCATCGCCTCCTTTCAAGGCTTTTACCGCAGTTTTAATTTCTGTTTTCTGAGCTAGGCCTGCCATTGTGAACGACAAGGCCGCTAGTAAAAAAAATTTAGTTTTCATTTTTGATTAAATTTATAGAATTAGTGTTAATTGATTATCTTTTTTTATTCTTCTTCGTTACTTTTTTCATCTTCAGTATTTGGTTTATCAATAGCCGTGCCATCTTCGGTATCTACCTCAATATCCATAATATCAACCTCATCTAGATCCTCCTCGTCCTTGATGACCTTGGCCACTGCCGCAATCGAATCATTGCCCTTGATATTGATAAGCTTGACACCTTGGGTCGCCCTGCCCATGACCCTGAGATCTTCTACGCCCATTCGTATGGCGATGCCCGATCGGTTAATGATCATAAGGTCATCTGAATCAGATACGTTCTTGATAGCGACAAGATTTCCCGTTTTTTCTGTGATAGAAATGGTCTTTACCCCTTTTCCACCCCGATTCGTAATTCTGTAATCTTCGATACTTGAGCGTTTTCCATACCCATTTTCAGATACCACAAGTATATCATCTTCAAAATTATGCACCGAGACCATGCCTATGACCTCATCGTTCCCATTGGCCAAACGTATACCGCGCACTCCTGACGCATTACGCCCCATGGGCCTTGTTTTGCTTTCTTCGAACCGAATCGCCTTACCAGACTTGAGCCCCAAGAATATTTGACTGGTACCGGTTGTCAACTTTGCTTCCAGCAACTCATCGTCTTCACGTATACCTATGGCATTGATACCGTTCTGACGTGGTCTTGAATATTGTTCTAAAGAAGTTTTCTTGACCGTACCCTTTTTGGTGGCCATAATCACATAATGACTATTTACATACTCTTCATCCTTTAGATCTTGGGTGCAAATAAATGCTTTAACCTTATCACCGTTCTCAATACTGATCAAGTTTTGAATTGCCCTTCCTTTTGAAGTTTTGCTTCCCTCGGGTATTTCGTAGACGCGCATCCAGAAACATTTCCCTTTTTGTGTAAAGAACAACATATACTGATGGTTGGTACCTACAAAGAGATGTTCAAGAAAATCTTCATTTCTCGTTGAAGATCCTTTTTGGCCAACACCTCCCCTATTTTGGGTCTTGTATTCGGTAAGCGGTGTTCTTTTTATATACCCCTCATGCGAAATGGTAATGACCACCTGTTCATTGGGGATCATATCCTCAATACTCAGATCACCCCCGGCAAAGTTGATTTCAGAACGCCGCTCATCACCATACTTTTCTTGTATTACAAGAAGCTCGTCTTTAATGATCTGCATTCTACGTTCCTTACTACCTAAGATATCTTTTAAGTTGGCTATGGTCTTTACTATTTCATCGAACTCCAATCTTAATTTATCTTGCTCAAGACCCGTTAATTGACGCAATCGCATTTCAACAATGGCCTTTGCTTGAATCTCACTTAACTTAAAACGTTCTTTCAGTTTTTCTCTGGCCTCATCGGCATTCGCCGAAGCCCTGATAATGGCGATTACCTCGTCAATATTATCAGATGCTATAATTAGTCCCTCTAAGATGTGAGCTCTATCTTCAGCCTTTTTAAGCTCGAACTTGGTTCGACGTACCACAACCTCATGGCGATGTTCCACAAAATAGTGGATCATCTCCTTAACATTAAGCAATTGCGGTCTTCCTTTGACCAGAGCAATATTGTTGACACTAAATGATGATTGTAGCGCAGTATATTTATAAAGGGTCTTTAGAACAATGTTCGGTATCGCATCTCGCTTGAGAATATAAACGATACGCATTCCCTTGCGATCTGACTCGTCACGAATATTTGAAATGCCCTCGATCTTCTTAAAATTGACCAAATCGGCAGTTTTCTTGATCATATCGGCCTTATTGACCTGATACGGAATTTCATGAACAACAATACACTCTCTACCGCGGACTTCTTCAAAAGTAGCCTTTGCCCGCATTACAATCCTTCCGCGCCCAGTATGAAAAGCCTCTTTGACACCATCATACCCATAAATGATACCCCCTGTCGGAAAATCAGGGGCTTTAATATGTGTAATCAACTCATCAATCTCAATATCATTATTATCAATATACGCTACAGTACCGTCAATTACCTCTGTAAGGTTATGGGGAGGCATGTTCGTTGCCATACCTACAGCAATACCAGAAGCGCCATTCACCAATAAATTGGGAAACCTTGCCGGAAGCACCGTTGGTTCTTGCAATGAGTCATCAAAATTAAGTTGATGATCTACCGTGTCTTTATCTATATCGGCCAACATATCATCGGCAATCTTACGCATTCTCGCCTCAGTATAACGCATTGCAGCAGGGCTATCACCGTCTATCGAACCAAAGTTTCCTTGACCGTCGACAAGCATATAGCGCAAACTCCATTCTTGGGCCATTCGCACCATTGAATCGTATACCGAAGTGTCGCCGTGGGGGTGGTACTTACCTAAAACCTCACCGACAATACGGGCAGATTTCTTATGAGAACTACTGGATCTCACGCCAAGTTCGTACATTCCGTACAGCACTCTTCGGTGCACAGGTTTCAAACCGTCTCTGACATCTGGTAGTGCACGTGACACGATGACCGACATTGAATAATCAATGTAAGCAGATTTCATTTCATCTTCAATGTTGATCGGGATTATTTTTTCACCTTCTGCCATTTTAAGATCTTATGTGTTTTATTTGGTTAAAAAAGTATGCCAATATACATAAAATCACAACCTTCATAGCACCCTTCAATTACTTTATTCAACAATTTATTAACACTTTCTGCGTTGTGTTTAGTTGATAATAAAATCGTTAATTATTTTGTGATTAACTGCTTTTTTCGTCATTTCGAACTAGTTTATCGAATATTAGGTATAGTATTTGCCTTAGATTGCGTAAGATTCACTAATTTTATAGCTGATTTTAATAGTTTATGGATGATAATTTCTCCCCTAGGGTAAAAGATGTAATTGCTTACAGCAAGGAAGAGGCACTAAGACTAGGCCATGATTTCATTGGCACAGAACACCTTATGCTTGGTATGTTGCGTGACGGAAATGGCAAGGCTATAAGTATTCTCGATGCGCTTGATATCGATTTAGATCATTTGAGGCGAAAAGTTGAGATTCTTAGTCCATCAAACCCAAACCCGCCCAGCTTACAGAAAGATAAAAAAAACCTGCATTTGACAAGACAGGCGGAACGTGCTTTAAAAACCACTTTTTTAGAAGCAAAGCTGTTCCAAAGTACTTCAATCAATACTGCACATTTATTACTTTGCATATTGAGAAATGAGAATGACCCCACAACAAAACTCCTTCATAAATTAAGGGTTGATTACGATGGGGTAAAGGAGCAGTTCAAGTTTATGATAACGAGTGACGACACTAGTATTGATACACCCACTTCTGAGACATTTCCTAGCGATAGTGATACCAATGACGGCAAAGAAGGCACCTACGGAGGAACATCAAAGCAGAAAGGCAATAAAAAGTCAAAGACACCGGTATTGGATAATTTTGGCCGTGACCTCACCCAAATGGCCATCGAAGACAAATTAGACCCTGTTGTTGGAAGAGAAAAAGAAATAGAGCGGGTGTCGCAGATCCTAAGTAGAAGAAAAAAGAACAATCCGTTATTAATAGGTGAGCCAGGAGTAGGTAAAAGTGCAATTGCCGAAGGTCTTGCGTTACGAATCATTGAAAAAAAGGTGACCCGCATACTTTTTGGAAAAAGGGTCGTCACATTAGATTTGGCCTCTTTGGTTGCCGGCACAAAATACCGAGGGCAGTTTGAAGAACGTATGAAAGCGGTCATGAACGAGCTTGAAAAGAACGATGACGTAATTCTGTTCATTGATGAAATACATACTATAGTAGGTGCTGGCGGTGCCACTGGCAGTTTAGATGCTTCCAATATGTTCAAACCAGCATTGGCTAGGGGCGAAATACAATGCATCGGGGCAACTACCTTAGATGAATACCGACAGTACATCGAGAAAGATGGGGCTCTAGAGCGTCGCTTTCAAAAAGTAATCGTCAAGCCCACCACAATTGAAGAAACAATAGAGATTCTCCAAAATATTAAAGAAAAATACGAAGAACACCATAACGTCAAGTATACTGATGAGGCAATAGTTGCCTGTGTAAAATTGACCAGCAGGTATATGACCGATAGGTTCTTACCTGACAAGGCCATTGACGCCCTTGATGAGGCAGGATCTCGTGTTCATATCATTAATATTGATGTGCCAAAACAAATCGTCGAGCTTGAAAAACAGTTAGAAGATGTTCGTGAATTAAAGAACAGTGTTGTTAAAAAGCAAAAATACGAAGAAGCAGCAAAGCTAAGGGATGATGAAAAGAATCTCGAAAAAGAATTGTCGGCGGCACAGGCAAAATGGGAAGATGACAGCAAGCTACATAAAGAAATCGTAACCGAAGACAATGTGGCAGATGTGGTATCGATGATGAGTGGTATTCCTGTCAACAGAATTGCCCAAACTGAAAGTAACAAATTGGCCGAATTGCCTAACTTAATCAAAGCCAATGTAATTGGGCAAGATGAAGCCGTCGCTTTGGTAGCCAAAGCCATACAACGAAATCGGGCCGGTCTCAAAGATTCTGACAAACCCATTGGTTCGTTCATTTTCTTAGGGCAGACCGGTGTTGGTAAAACCCAGCTTGCAAAAGTGTTGGCAAAAGAACTGTTCGATTCAGAAGATGCGCTTATACGCATTGACATGAGCGAATACATGGAAAAATTCGCAATATCAAGATTGGTAGGCGCTCCTCCAGGGTATGTTGGTTACGAAGAAGGTGGCCAATTGACCGAAAAAGTGCGTCGCAAACCGTACTCGGTCATTCTACTTGATGAGGTTGAAAAAGCGCATCCTGATGTATTCAATATGTTGTTACAGGTTTTAGATGATGGTTTTTTAACCGATAGTTTAGGAAGAAAGATAGATTTCAGAAACACGATTATCATAATGACCTCTAATATTGGGGCGCGCCAATTGAAAGATTTCGGACAAGGGGTCGGGTTTGGTACCGCAGCAAAAAAATCACAGGCCGACTCACACCAAAAAGAAGTGATAGAAAATGCGTTGAAAAAAGCATTTGCGCCTGAATTCTTGAATAGAATAGATGATGTAATCGTGTTCAACCCGTTGGATAGGGATGACATTCATAAAATCATCGATATTGAACTCGCTAAATTATTCGCAAGAATAAAAGATATAGGCTATGAACTGAACCTTACCGAAGCGGCAACCGACTATATCGCCGAGAAAGGTTTTGACAAACAATACGGAGCCAGACCGCTCAAAAGGGCAATCCAAAAATACATTGAAGATACACTCGCCGAAGAGATTGTAAACTCAAAACTTGAAGAAGGCGATAGTATTTTTATGGATCTGGATAAGAAAAAAGGTGAACTTACCATTAAAATAAAAAAAACGGTGAAATCTTCGCAAGCATAGTTTCAGTAAAAAATCAAAACTATTAACCCGCATTATTCACGGGTTTTCGTTATGAAAAGTCAAAATATCAACCTGCCTGCCGGCAGGCACGGTAGAATTGGAGAGCACAGAGGTTTTTTAGTGAAGGAACTGTAACTCAATTTTTAGCTGAACAAATTTCGGGCATTTTCAATTATAGCAGGCATGTACTGAGCATAGTCGAAGTATAGCTTGGCTTTGGAATAGAATATCCGTGAATAATGCGGGATCAAGGAGCCATGCACTATGGTTCCTTTTTTTATATCCAAATTGAAAAAGGAAACCAAATACCACAAAAACCCATGACAAGCAGTATAAACGATATTCTTGCCATTAGTCTATTTTTTTTTTTCATAGCTACAGCTAAGCATACTTTCGTTTAAGACACTACAAAATACACAAAATGAAAGTGGGACAACCGAAAAAGACAGTTATTGTACGTGAGTACCAATTAGAAATAGGTGCCATACAGGTATTTGAAAACTATATGGTATCAATATTGGACGAAGGAACAACCTTGACCCTTGAAAGAGCTTACCAGATTATTGGAATAGCTAAAATTCACTTTAAAGGTAAAGACTACGGTCACATCAGCCTTCGTAAAAACTCTTATGCCATAGATCCTATGGTATACTCTTATTTAAGAGAACTTGCAAACCTAAAGGCATTTGCCATAGTATCGGTCAAAGAGATTGATATGCACAATTTCAAGATCGAAAAATTATTCTACAAAAAACCCATGGAATTTTTTATAGAATTCGACAATGCCCTGACTTGGGTAAAGCAACGAATAAAAACCAATAAATAACCCACCCCAATACACATTGACCTTATTAGTGATGCCCTTCTTAAAATCAGGTGGTATTTTTATCTTTACCCGCTTCAGGCCCCTCAACCTTGGGCACTTCGGGCATCGTAAACAAATCGATATAAGCCTTACTTAGCCCATCTATTATTTTAGATGCGGTCAAGGCCTCATACCCATATTCATCAGCAGCAATATCACCGGCCCTACCGTGTAGGTATACCCCGAAAATCACTGCTTTCAACGGCTCGTAGGTTTGTGCGATCAATCCGGTAATGACTCCTGTCAAGACATCTCCACTACCAGCGGTCGCCATACCCGGGTTGCCCGTACTGTTAATATACCCCTTACCCTTATAAACAGTAATTGTATGTGCTCCTTTGACCACAACAATGCAGTCGTGTTTGTTTGAAAATGACTTTACTTTTTTCAGCTTCTCAAAATCATCTTTCCATTGTCCGATCAAGCGCTTCAATTCTTTTGGGTGCGGTGTCAAAATCGACTGCTTTGGTAATTTTTTGAGCAGCTCTTTGTTCGCTGATAATATATTCAAACCATCTGCATCAATTACCAATGGGGCTTTGCACTTTTTCAAAAACGCTGAAAACGCCTTAACCGTTTCTTTACTTGTTCCAAGACCGACCCCAATCGCTATTGCAGAAGTAGCAATATCAAAATCGATATCAGAGATCATTTCTTCTCCATCGGTAAGCACCATGGCCTCGGGCAAAACCGTTTGCAAAGGTATATACCCACATTGGGGCACATAAGCGGTAACCAAACCACTACCAATGTTCAGACAGGCCCTTGATGCCAAAGTTACAGCACCTATTTTACCATAACTGCCCCCTATTACCAAAGAATGGCCATAAGTACCTTTATGAGTGAATTTTTCTCTGGGAATGTAAAACGGAAGTACTTCATTCTTACCGATCAGCTCAAAATCGGTCTCCACATCATTTAAATGCTCTTGATCCAACCCAATGTCCAATACTTCCCATTGCTCAATGAACGCTCCTGTTTCCGGAAGAAAAAACACCAACTTAGAAGCCTGAAAACTCAGTACGAAGTTTGCTTTGATAACGGTCTTCATATCCGAAGGTGGTTTATCGGTAAACAATCCTGATGGAATATCAACAGACAGAATAAAAGCCTCAGACTTATGAAGGTGCGCCATTAACTTAACCACCCAAGCATCAGGTGTGCGGTTCAGGCCAATACCGAATATGGCATCAACGATAATATCATCCCTGCCAATATCGGGAAGCCCACTACTTGGATCTAAAAATTCAGGCCAGATCTTACGGTCTTTCAGCCGTTCTAAATTGGTAAGAAAATCGTAGGAGCGGGTCTTGCTGTAGTTGACCACATAGACAGCAATGTTGTAACCGTGCTCTTGCAGGTGCCTGGCCACCGCAATACCATCACCCCCATTGTTGCCGATACCACAGAACAAGTGTATTTTTACCGGGGCACCCTGCATACGCTTATGGATCCAGTTAAAAATCTGAACGGCGGACCGCTCCATCAGATCGTCACTACTGATCTCTTGTTTTTTAATTGTGAATTTATCAGCAGCATATATCTGCTTGGCGTTAAAAAGCTTCATTTACTAACAAAATTTGATAAATACTGACGAATCTGTAAAAAAATGGACTAACATTTGATAAAACACTCAAAAGTACTACTTTTGATTCTTTAAATGAAGTATGCCACTGTACAACATGCTGATACAAACACTTTTTTCTACACCGATTCATGGCTATGGATTTTCAACTGCCAGCACTACCCCATTGGGGTAAACTATTCAATTTCTGTTTATTCTGCGTTTTATCGCACCCCTTTCAAGATAATTTCCTAATTCATTTAATTGGTATGAACGTATTAAAATTCGGTGGCACCTCGGTTGCCAATGCCCAAAACATAAGCTTGGTCAAAAATATTGTCGCAAATAAAAAGGCGGACAAAACCATAGTGGTCGTATCTGCTTTTGGAGGTGTTACCGATAGCCTTCTGAAAACTGCTAACCTGGCTGCTTCTCAAAACCAAGAATACAAATCAGCACTGATAGAAGTTGAAAATAGATATTTGGCGGCGGTAAAAGAATTAATCTCAATAAACGGACAAAGTAAAATTCTGAGCAAGGTAAAAAGCGAGCTTAATGCGCTGGAAACTTTGCTCGAAGGTGCCTTTTCAACAAGTGAGGTCACGCAAAAATTATCTGACAAAGTGGTGAGTTACGGTGAAATACTCTCGTCTTATATTATAAGTGAGTATTTTATCGAGCAAGGGTTGAACGCAACCCTTGTCGACAGTCGAACGCTTATAAAAACCAAAGACATAAATGGCAGGTCGGCTGTCGATTTTGAATCCACCAACACCAATTGTAAAAACTTCTCCAGTAAAACGCCGCATAAAATTATTGTCGCAGCTGGTTTTATCGCCTCATCTGAAAATGGCACACCCACAACATTGGGCAGAGGGGGGTCTGATTATACGGCGGCCATTATCGCAGCGGCCATCAACGCCGAAATATTGGAAATATGGACCGATGTCAGCGGAATGTATACCGCGAACCCAAAGCTCGTAAAACAAGCTCAGGCCATACCCCATATCTCTTATGAAGAGGCAATGGAACTATCACATTTTGGCGCAAAGGTACTCTACCCACCCACGATACAACCCGTCCTCTCAAAAGGTATTTCTCTTGTAATAAAAAACACATTCCGACCTGATGATGAAGGGACCTTGGTCACCAAGAACAAGAATGAAAAAGGAAAGACCGTGCGTGGCATCAGCCATATCGAAGACATGGCCCTATTGTCTTTGGAAGGTCCTGGAATGGTAGGCATACCCGGTATATCAAAACGCTTTTTCGAAGTGCTCTCACTAGCTGAAATCAGTGTAGTGCTGATTACACAGGCTTCATCAGAACACTCTATTTGTGTGGGCATTTCAGCTGACAATATAGACAAGGCCGTCAGTATTGTGAATACAGCCTTTGAGTATGAGATCGAACGAAAAAAAATAAAATCGGTCGTCGCTGAAAAAGATTTGGCAATTATTGCATTGGTCGGCGACAATATGAAAAGCCACCAGGGTCTCAGCGGAAAAATGTTCAGTACCCTTGGTAAAAACAACGTAAATATTCGGGTAATAGCGCAAGGGGCATCAGAGCGAAATATTTCGGCAGTTATCAAAGAAACTGACGTGAAGAAGGCGTTGAACGCCCTGCATGAAGAATTTTTTGAAGAAAACATAAAGCAGTTGAACCTTTTCGTGATGGGCGTTGGTAATGTGGGTGCGAAACTCTTGGAACAAATACGGTTACAAAGCGAGTACCTAAAAGAAAATCTGGGATTGAACATTAGGACCATAGCCATTTCCAACTCGCGAACCATGGTTTTTGGTGAAAATGGAATTCCCTTGAACAACTGGCGGAACATCTTGGCCAAAGGGAAAAAGGCAGATAAACCTGAATTTTTCGACACCATAAACCAGCTGAACTACCGCAACAGCATCTTTGTTGACAATACGGCAAGTGAGGCAGTTGCCGCCACCTATAATTCGTATCTAAAAAACAGCATTTCAGTGGTTACCTGTAACAAAATTGCATGCTCCTCAAATTATACCAATTACAAAGAACTCAAAAACCTTGCAAGGGAATACAACGCCCCTTTTCTTTTTGAGACCAATGTAGGAGCTGGTTTGCCGATTATTGATACCTTAAAGCACCTAATGGCATCTGGTGATAAAATACTGAAAATACAAGCAGTCCTCTCAGGTAGTTTGAATTTTGTGTTCAACAATTTCAACAACGAAACCACCTTTCATGATGTGGTAAAACAAGCACAGCATGAAGGCTACACCGAGCCCGACCCAAAAATAGATCTGAGCGGTATTGATGTCATGCGAAAAATATTGATTTTGGCACGGGAAAGCGGACATAAAATGGAACTGGATGCAATCGGGAATAAGTCGTTCTTGCCAAAAGAGAGTTTAGACACAACAAATAATGAAGACTTTTTTGCATCTTTGAAAAAGCATGGGGCATCTTTTCAAGAACTGTACAAGCAAGCAGCCGATAAAGACTGTAGATTGAAGTATGTGGCTCTTTTCGAAAATGGCAAAGCAAGTGTGGGGCTGCAGCACATACCCAAAGGGCATGATTTTTACAATTTGGAGGGAAGTGATAATATTGTATTGTTCTATACCGAAAGATACCCAAACCAGCCAATGATCATTAAAGGGGCCGGGGCCGGGGCCGATGTTACCGCATCTGGTATATTTGCCGATATAATTCGGATAGGAAATTTTTAAAAGCCTCCCCTAACCCCTCCCAAAGAGGGGGATAGTATTCGTTTATTTATACAAACATATTAGTAGTGCAATAACATTTTAAGAATAATAATGTTTATGAACACCAACGAGATAAGAGTTTTCTGCCCGGCGACCATCGCCAATATATCATGCGGATTTGATGTGCTCGGTGTTGCCCTAGCTTCGGTCGGTGATGAAATGGTAGTGCGAAAAGTCACCGAAGAAGGCATTCGCATTACAAAATTGGAAGGTCAAGACCTACCTATGGAAACCCTTGAAAATGTAGCGGGAGTAGCAGGTTTGGCTTTCCTTGAAAAAAGTGATTACCAAGGCGGTTTCGAAATAGAAATTTATAAAAAAATAAAGGCCGGAAGCGGCATCGGCAGTAGTGCAGCAAGTTCAACGGGGGCTGTTTGGGGCATGAACGAACTGTTGGGCAAGCCCTTTTCAACCCTACAGCTTATAAAATTCGCTATGGAAGGTGAGCGTTTGGCAAGTGGCGTTGCCCATGCCGATAATGTTGCCCCTGCCCTATTCGGTGGTTTTACGTTGGTACGCAGTTATGATCCGTTGGATGTCGTTACCATTCACAGTCCGGCTGAATTATATGCCACGGTAATCCATCCGCAGATAGAAATTAAAACATCTGATTCACGTAAAATATTAAAAACCAATATCACCCTGCAAGATGGCATCAAGCAATGGGGCAATGTAGGTGGGTTGGTAGCCGGTCTGTTCAAAGAAGATTACGACCTTATTGGGCGGTCTTTGGTAGACCATATTATCGAGCCCGTTCGCTCAATTTTAATTCCCGGTTTTGATGAGGTAAAAGCAGCGGCCATAGAAGCAGGTGCTCTGGGCTGTGGTATTTCAGGATCTGGACCCTCTATTTTCGCCTTTAGCAAAGGCCCCGAAATAGCCAATAAGGTAGCGGCCGCCATGAAAGAAGTATACGAAAAAATAGGTTTGGATTATGATATACATGTATCAAAAATAAATATTGAAGGGGTGAGGGAGGGTCGGTAGTCAGTAGTCAGTAGTCAGTAGTCAGTAGTCAGTAGTCAGTAGTCAGTAGTCAGTAGTCAGTAGTCAGTAGTCAGTAGTCAGTAGTCAGTAGTCAGTAGTCAGTAGTCAGTAGTCAGT
>JAJRSY010000147.1 GCA_024278565.1 Bacteroidota bacterium | reverse complement strand
GACAAGAATGCCGTAATACTCCAAAAAGCCTCCCAACTCCACGAACTGGGAAAAATATCAAAAATGGCCTTGAACCCACCTACACCTTTATAGGCCCCAGTACTTGGTGAGAATATTTTTTTTAATTGCTGTCCGTAGCCGACAACCTGATTTACCATTTTTTTTGCCCCAACGGGAATACTCTCGAAAAAACCATACTCTTTGCGAACTATGTCAAAGTACCCAAGTTCTTCAAACAGTTTCATGGTACCCCCCTGGTAAATGCCCAATTTCCCTTTATCGCTGACCTTAAGGTCTATTTCTTTCTGCTGCCCCTCTCTGAGAATGGTAGCCTTTACTTGCTGTCCTTTAAGAGGGGCAAGAACCCTTGCTAATTGATCGAAGTATTTCACCTGGTTGTCGTTAATGGCCAAGAAAAGATCATTCTCTTTGAGGTCAGCATTTCCGTTTGCAAGGCTATCTATGACACCACCAACAACAAAAGGCATTCTTAACTTAAAAAAGGTTCGCTCGTCATTAGTGCTCAATTTACCTAAAAAATCAATGGGCAATGTTATCGATTTGGTCTCGCCGTTTCTTTCGATCGTGATTTGATTGGCGGTTATCAGGTTTTTACGCAGATCTGAATAGTTTTCAAAAGTGTTGCCGTCAATTGATATTATGTTGTCACCGGTTTGCAGCCCAGCTTCGGTAAGTACCTTGTTGGTTATCGAATACCCGTCTTTTATGCTTTTGGTCGCTATGTCTGTATCTCCGTAGTACATCGAAGTGAAAATATAAATGAGAAACGCGACCAGAAAGTTGACGGTCACCCCGCCCAGCATAATAATCAAACGTTGCCATGCCGGCTTGCTACGAAACTCCCACGGCTTTGGTTCTTCTTTCATGGCTTCGGTGTCCATACTTTCATCGATCATACCGGCAATCTTTACATAACCGCCCAAGGGCAACCACCCGATACCATATTCGGTCTCACCTATTTTTTTCTTAAAGAGAGAGAAATTGATATCAAAAAACAAATAGAACTTTTCTACCCTGGTCTTAAACCATTTTGCGGGCAGATAATGGCCCAGTTCATGTAAAACGATCAATAAGGAAAGACTCAGTAAAAACTGAGAAGCCTGTATTAAGGTGGCACTCATTTGTAGTGTATAAAATTAAAACGCCCAAAAGTAAGCCTTTACAAACTCTTATAAAAAGAAAGTGTTTCTTGTTCGCTATTTTTTAAGATAGTTTTGGCAGCACTAACAGAACTCGTCTTGAGTTTTTGTTTGGAACCGCCCCAAAGCGTCGGGATCGGCTTTTGTGCCATAATGAAGCCTTTTTCGAGTAGCATAGCCGTGGCTACGGTACTCGAAAAAGACCAAACCTGCCTGTCGGTTGGCGGGTGTGGAAAATAGCAGATAAAAGAAAAACTCAAGACGAGTTCATAATGCAAACGCTTGAACCCTTGGTTCGGCTGGTGTATCTTTGAAAAAAAATGTTATGCGCTCCTTTTTTGGCAAATACAAACTTTTCGCCATTGTGTTCTTTTTGCTGTCGTGCATTATCATGTACTTGTTTTACGAAGCGTTGCAACCCCAAAAAAAACTACCCATTTATCAGCCTTCTATGGTGAACCCTGAATTGGTTGACAGTACGTTGCAGTACAAACGAAAGTACCATACCATTGCTGATTTTTCGCTCATCAATCCAAATGGTGAAGCCATAACACAGGCAGATTATGAGGGCAAGATCTATGTGGCGGACTTCTTTTTTACCACCTGCCCCACCATTTGCCCGGTTATGACAAAGAATATGGCCAAAATTCAATTGTGGACCAAAGATGACGACATTTTTCTTTTATCGCACTCGGTCACCCCTGAAATCGATTCGGTCGCCCAACTTAAAAAATATGCTGAGGAAAAAGGGGTAGACGATACCAAATGGAATCTTGTTACAGGAGATAGAAAACAGATATACGAACTTGCCCGAAAGTCATATTTGGCTGTCAAAACCGATGGTGATGGTGGCCCTTATGATATGATACATACCGAAAATTTTATCTTGGTCGATAAACAGCGTAGAATTCGTGGGTTTTATGACGGCACAAATGCTGAAGACATTGAAAAACTGATGAAAGACCTTGAGATTCTTAAAGCTTCATATCAAGAGTAAAAGCTAGGTTACGGTGAGCAGGGGCAACACCCATTCTTTAATATTGCCCAAAAGCAGGAAACGACAACCAAAAAAACCTGTTCGCATAGAATTTATTTTTTTTTGGAATTTACACTCCACATTTCGGTTTTTTTCCTTTACTTTTACCTTGCTTATAATCAATCTAAATAAAAATTGAATACCACCGTTGCACATCTAAAACAAGGGCAAAAGGGAATCATCAAAGAATTCAAAGAGGATCTGCTACCGATAAAACTCTTAGAATTAGGGTGTTTACCGGGTAATCAGGTTGAACTCGTTCAGATAGCACCTTTCAATGACCCCATCTACATCAATGTAAACGGTTCGCACATTGCTATTCGAAGGTCGATAGCACTTCAAATAGAATTGGAAATCATTGAAGATACCCAGCTGTCATGAGCAAACAGATAAAAGTGGCTCTTATGGGCAACCCGAATACCGGAAAAACATCTGTATTCAACCAACTTACCGGTCTCAACCAAAAAGTAGGCAACTACCCTGGCATTACGGTTGAAAAAAAAGAGGGCATCTGTAAATTGTCACGTGGGGTAAAAGCACATATTCTGGATCTGCCCGGCACCTATAGCCTGAACACGACCTCTATGGACGAGAGTGTGGCCGTTGAATTGTTGTTGAACAAAAATGACAAAGATTACCCAGATGTTGCCATAGTTATATCTGATGTGGAAAACCTGAAGCGAAACCTGCTTCTGTTTACGCAGATCAAAGATTTAAAAATACCTACCATACTGGTTATAAACATGGCAGATATTATGCCCCGTAAGGGTATTACTGTTGATGTACAACTGTTGGAAGAAAAACTGGACACCAAAATCGCTCTGGTGAGTACCAGAAAGGGTACAGGCATCGATCAATTAAAAGAACTCATAGCCGATTTTAAAAAATTATCTACCCGGCCAACTGTTGATATCACCGTGATTGCCCCTGCATATTTCGAACGCCTGAACAAGACCTTTCCCGATGAGGAGGTATATAAATTATGGTTGGTTATCACACAAGATGTGAATTTCATGCCCATTGAAAAAACGATTGTTAAAGATGCGTCGTCGTTCGAAACAAAATCAAAGTCCGAACTCAAAAGGCTCCAGCATAAAGAAACCATAGTACGGTATCAGTTCATTAACAACATTCTAAAGCAAGCGTATAAGGTCGATGTAAGTGCGGCAAAAGGTTTGCGGGCTGGGCTGGACAGGGTATTGACGCACAAAGTTTTTGGTTATCTCATTTTCTTCTCAATCTTACTGACTATTTTTCAGGCTATTTATGACTGGAGCAGTTACCCCATGGATTTTATCGATGAATTTTTTGCCTCAGCAAGTGAATGGGTGAAAAACACCCTTCCGCCCGGTGTTTTTACCGACTTGATCGCTGAAGGAATCTTAGCGGGCATAGGGGGTATTGTTATTTTTATTCCGCAGATCGCTTTTCTGTTCTTGTTTATTTCATTGCTTGAGGAATCAGGTTATATGAGCAGGGTAGTTTTTTTAATGGATCGGTTAATGCGTCCTTTTGGGCTTAGTGGAAAAAGTGTGGTTCCGTTAATTTCTGGTACTGCCTGTGCCATACCGGCCGTAATGGCCACAAGAACTATTGATAATTGGAAAGAAAGGTTGATAACCATTTTGGTGGTTCCCTTTACCACCTGTTCGGCACGCTTGCCCATTTATATCATCATAATCGGGCTGGTTATACCAGAAGGCCGGTTTTTAGGGCTTGGCTATAAAGCATTGACGTTAATGCTTCTGTATCTCATTGGCTTTGGGGCCGCCATGCTCTCTGCAATGGTACTGAACAAAATAATGAAGATTAAAAGCCGTTCGTTCTTTGTAATCGAAATGCCCAATTATAGATTGCCCCTTTTAAAAAATGTGGTGTATACGGTTTGGGAAAAAACCAAAAGCTTTGTTTTTGGCGCTGGAAAAATCATATTGGCAATTTCGATTATTTTATGGTTTTTGGGCTCTAACGGATATTCAGATGACTTTAAGAATGCCGAATCGATTGTTGAAAATAGAATTGCATCAGGTGGCCTGTCTGCCTTTAACCAAAAAAACATAGAAGAAAAGCTAAAAAATTATAAAGAAGCCTTACTCGACAGTATATCAAAAAAAACATATCAAATACCTACAGCGGCAATCACCGATTCAGTTCAGTTCAAAGAGCGCGCGCTTTTTGAGAAAGCCAAAAATCAAGAAATCGCTGGGCTTAAATTAGAAAACTCCTATATCGGCTATGCGGGCAAGGCCATTGAGCCCATTGTGCGGCCCTTGGGCTACGATTGGAAAATTGGGATCGCAGTTCTCACCTCCTTCGCTGCTCGTGAGGTCTTTGTGGGCACCTTGGCCACCATTTATAGTGTTGGTAGTGATGAAGTGGACACGATTAAACATCGAATGGCGGCCGAGGTCAATCCGACAACGAAAGAACCCTTGTTCAATCTGGCTTCCGGTATTTCATTGTTACTGTTCTACGCTTTTGCCATGCAGTGCATGAGTACGTTGGCCATTGTAAAGCGGGAGACCAATTCTTGGAAATGGCCCATGGCACAATTGGTGTTTATGAGCATTTTTGCATATATTGTTGCCTTAATCGCTTATCAACTGCTTAAGTAAGAATCAAAATGTATAACTAAAAAATAATATGGCTCTTCTTCAAACTATTCTAGTCTTTATTACTTTGACCATTGCGGTTGGTTATATTGTGAAAAAATTCTTGCTGCCAAAAACCCTCTTTGTTTCAAAAAAGGAAAAAACAAAAACCTGTGGTGATGGTGATTGTGGTTGCCACTGATTTACTGAACTCGTCTTGAGTTATTGTTTGGAACCGAGCCCGACCGCCAGACGGGCAGGAATGAAGGCTTTCGTGCCATAATGAAGTCGTATTTTGGTTTCATAGCATTGCTACGGAACCAAAATAGGGCAAAATTAGGGTGCGAAACCTGCCTGCCGGCAGGCAGGTGCGAAATTCGCAGGTAAAAGAATAACTCAAGACGAGTTCACTATGTACAGTACGTAGCTTCTCTTCAAAAACTGTTGATGTTCTCGGTAACACTTCTTCGATTGGTTCGTCTTAAAAGAAGAATTAAGAAGAGTTCTTTTGTTAAAAAAACGATAAATCCATCCCAAGGAAAACAAAAAAACAAGGTATCAAGTAATAGGATGTGTTAGTTTGCCTTGACCAACAAGCACTATTTATGAGTAAAAGTATATCACACGTTTTAACCGTTCTTACGTTCTTCGGATGTCTTACAGCCCATGCACAAACCCTTAGTTCGAGAATAGTTGATTCGGTTACACAAAAACCGATTCCGTATGTGACGGTACAGCTAAAGAAAAAAGGGGTGATTACCAATGAAGAGGGGCGCTTCAGTTTTTTGATGGATGCCAATATCTCAGAAACCGATTCGTTGTTCATCTCATGTATAGGCTACGAATCTATAAAAAGGCCGCTTAATGAATTTAAAGAAAGTGTTATTTATTTAAGCCCAAAGGCTATTGAACTTGATGCGGTCATTGTTTCGAACAAACAGTATTCAGCCGATGACATTATTGATTTGGTGAAAGAGAATATCGATAAAAACTATGTTACCGATTACAGCAAAAAACGCCTGTTCTTTAGAGAGTCGCAATACAATTACCTGAACAAGACCAACTATACTTTCGTAAAGTCAACCATTGGGGCGCTCAATAAAAAATTCTTGGACAGTGTTATTCGCTCAGTACCGAAACAATCGAATTATTATACCGAAGTACTCTGTGATCTTTATGGTAATTATGATAAGGAGAAACAGAAATTGAAGATTATCAAAGCATCTGAACTGTACGACAAAAGCAATGAACTTGATCTTACTAAACTTGAAGAAAAGTTCAACCTGATTATCAAGGCCAATGTAAAGCCCAATTCTTATTTTAAGATAAAATCCGGCTTTTTTGGCACAAAGGTAGATGGTGAGGATTTTGATGAGATTTTTAAAGAAGAAATAGATTCTACAAATGCCATAGCCCTAAAAAAGGCATTAGAAGATAAGAAAAAAGAGGAATTGGAGCGCAAGACCAATTTTTTAAAATACAGAAGAAATGCGCTGGGTCGAAGAATGCAGGGTTTATTTTTCATGGAAGATACTGATCTTGACTTCATTACTAAATCAAGAAAATATAGGTTTAGCTTAGAAGAATACACCTATATGGGTGAAGATGCCGTGTATATTGTAGATTTTGAGTCAAAAGGGGCTGCAGATTACAAGGGGCGGCTTTATATAAATTCAGATGATTTTGCGGTCATTCGGGTAGATTACGAAAATGTAAAACCTTTAAAAAAATTCAGTTTATTGGGTCTGTCAATGAACGTGTATATGGGTAGGGGAAAAATGTTCTTTTCAAAAGGCTCGAATGATAGCTACACCTTGAGTTATCTGGAACAAGAAAAAGGGGTAAGGGTCGGCATACGTCGCCCTTTAAAGATCATTGAAAAAAACAAACATGTAAAGGGCAGGAACAAACAAAATGAACTGTCGGTCAAGTTAGATATGGCAACCTCGGCCATAAACAAGCAAGAGGTAATTGTTTTCGATACCGAGTCGATAACGATATCACAGTTCGAGGCATTTAAAGAGAGCAACAACGTTCTACCCACTTATATGCCCAACTACGACCCTGAATTTTGGAAAGGCTACAACATCATTGAACCCAATCGGGCCATTAGGGAGTTTACTTCAGAAGATGAAAACGTGGATTGATATAGAATTCATCTTGAGCTCTAAAATAGGTTCTTTACGAACGAGTACAACAACAAGCCCCAACCCCCAACTAAAAGAAGACCTCCCAAAGGGGTAATGGGCCCCAAAAATCGTAGTTTCTTCTCTTTGGCCGCACTAAGTACCAATCCGTAGATACTGAATGAAAAAAGGAAGGTGCCTAGAATAAAGCAATAGGCCATGTATTTTTCCAGAGATGCCTCCAAATTAAAATTGAATCCGATTACCAATAACACAATTGCGTGGTACATCTGATATTTGATTCCGGTTTCAAAACTCTTCAACTGATCGTCAGAGAGCATATTTTTTAGAGCATGCGCACCAAAAGCCCCAAATACCACTGCCAATAGACCAAATAGTGAACCAAAAACATGAACCAATAGAACCATAGGTGTGATTTTGATTCTAAGATAGGTGTTTCGAAAAAATTAAGAAGCTGTTTTTAAAAAAAAATTGCGGCAATGGGTTCTTTGGTCTGTTGTGATAGGTATGCAGGTGAGGTGGTAAATAATTGCTCAACTTGCTTGCCCCAATCCTTGGCAATATCAAAGTAGCTTATATTGGTCTCGGCCATGATTTCGTTACAATCGTGACAGCTGTGTTTATAATCTAAAAAATAATGGGCGAATTCATGAAAAGCAACTACTTTAAGAATTTCGGGGTCCAACATTGCCACCCAATTAATCATGATGTTCTCCACATCGCCCTGCGCATCTCTAGTAATCATACCAAGCACTGTATTTTCCTCTTCTAAGGGTAACGTGTTGGTAATGTCCACATTTTTTAGTTGAAACAACTTCTCATGATAGTCAATACCATACTTTTCACATTCTTCAAAAAAACTATTTAAAATGGGCTGTAAGCGACCATCTATATCTACCGTGTTTTGCGATTGTAGATACGATGTTGAGCCAAAGAAGGCCAATAGAATAATCATAACGGTTTTTTTCATGGTAGGTGGTGTTTTTGGTTATAGTAAGGTTTGGGTTGGAGGGGGTACAGAAACAGTTGTATTTGGTAAATTTCTATATTTCCTGTATTTAGAACGTTTTATTTAGAAGTTTATTGAAAACTAGCTGAATTTTAACAGAATTGTTATGTTTTTAAGGAATACGGTAGGTTTTTAAAAATCAAAAAAACCATCGAAATTACCCGATGGGTTTAGGTAGTTGCTTTTTTGTGACTAATCAGCATCAAATTTTAGAGCCGACCTCTTGAGTACCGGAACGAAAATCTAAACGCAAGGAGCGCAAGGAAAAATTGCAGGGTTCGCAAAGTATTTAAAACCAATATGGTTCTACCACTAATTTAGTGGAAGATTCAGATCAGTTTAAAATGAATGAATGTTAAAAATGCTTTAATGAGAGAATAGAACAGTTATAATTATTTGAATATCAACACATTACATGTTTTTTTATTCAATTATTGATTCATTATATCATTTTCATGTTGTTTTTTAAGATTATTTACAACTAAAAATAGAATCTTACCCACACAAATAGTGGTAGAACCACCAATATAATATGGGTGCACGACAAATTTCCCTAAACCGAACAGATCTGGACAGTTTCGCTTTGGTGCCGTCCCCACCCCTGCCTGTCCGGCAGGCTAACCCTCCCCCGAAGGAAGGGAACCGTTTCTCGACACCTATGAACCCCGGCTTTTGCAGGATCTGCCCCCCTCCCTCTGGAGGGGTCGGGGGAGGACAGTCCGGTAAAATGGTATTCTATTGAACAGAAAGGGGAATTTGTCGTACACCCTATAATATGACTTTGCGAACCTTGCGTAAATCCCTGCCTGCCGGCAGGCAGGTTGGCGAACTTTGCGCTTAAATTCAACGGCATGTTGATTTTCAATATTTTAACTTTTTCCCCAACACTGATTAGTTACGTTTTTTTAAATGTGAAGGATTTCTATACATCACAAAAAATAGACGTTATTCCTTTCTATTTAGGTGCGCTCTCCAATTTTTCCACAAAAAACGCGTACATCTTTTGGGTTTCAGTAGAATCTTTCAGGTTCAAAAAAAGTTGCGAGGCATCTTTGTTGACAAAGCGAATTTTTTGACTTGAAAAATCATCCACAAAAACATATACTTTTTTATCGGTCAGCGAATCTCTGAACTCCCTATAAACACCTTTGCCCTTATCAAAGGCCGAGAAGCCATTGAGCCTTTCCATTGGGGGTATTTTGTCGACCCATAGTACAGAATCGATCTCGCCATACTTAAGATCGTGGTAGTAAATACCCGATAGTATGGTCATTTGGTCCGCTTCGATCTTGGTCCAATTCTTATAGTGGGCGGCGAAGGCAAGTATGCAGACAACTACCGTAACAATGATCAATAGGTTCCAAAACCAAAGTCTTTTTTTTGTTGCCATATTCTATATAATTTTAAAATCATCTGTTTGTAGTGTGGGCGAATCTCTACAATATCAACGGGGTAAAGTTGGGAAAATTTTCAAGAATGCTAAAATTTTTCAACCCTGATCAGGATAACCCACAGCAAACACACCTCGTAAATCGGGCATTAAGGTAATTCAACAAAGGCTCTTGATTTTATGCTTTTTGAGAATACTGGTGAAAAAAAAGCTATCTTTGCTCATATTTCATGATGACACAATTAACGTCTATAGCGATTTCTTTTCTCGTTTTGATTCAAAGTTTCGGCATAAGCATTGGCGAAATTGTTGAAATTGATGCGTTGATTGAACATGCCCAGTTCCATTCTGATGAACATGGGGATGACTTTCTTGTTTTCCTCACTAAACACTATGGAAAACTGAAAGCAGAGCACAGTCAAAAACACCAAGAAGAACAAAAAGATCATGAAAAACTTCCGTTCAACCATCAAATACATACGGCTTCTTTATCTGTTTTTGTTTTGAATAACACTTCGTTTTATACATATCTTCCCGAGTTTTCAATTCAAAAAAAAACGAACTTCTTTTATTGGGCGTCGTACTCCTCATTTGAAGAAGACGGCCCTTTTCAACCGCCTCGGCAAGCATAATCTAAATCTTTTTGGTTTTATTAAACTGTATGACCGCTCTTGTGGCTATACGATGTATCTATGATTATATCATGAATTATGCTTTCACAAATCATCAATTTCAGTATTAAGAACAAGTTTATTGTTCTTTTGTTCACCGCATTCATCATAGGGTTTGGACTGTATTCCCTATCGCAAATACCCATTGGCGCCGTGCCCGATGTGACCAACAATCAAGTGCAGGTCATCACTACCTCGCGTAACCTTTCTACACAAGATATGGAGCAGTTCATCACCTACCCCGTAGAGTTGGAAATGGCGAATTTGCCAGGTGTTCAGGAAATACGTTCTATTTCAAAGTTTGGGCTATCAGTGGTTACCATCGTGTTCGATGATGATATGGGCACCTATTTACCTCGACAGCTCATTGCCGAAAAAATAAAATCGGCGTCGAGAAAAATTCCAGAAGGTTTTGGCACCCCCGAAATGGGCCCGATAACAACAGGTTTGGGTGAAATATATCAATATATTTTAGATGTCAAACCAGGCTATGAAGACAAATATTCCGCAACTGATTTAAGAACCATTCAAGATTGGGTCGTTAAGCGACAGCTATCGGGTATTCCCGGGGTAGTGGAAGTAAACACCTGGGGCGGTTTTCTAAAACAGTATGAAGTCGCTATAAATACTGAAAAACTAAATGCCATGAACATCTCTGCCCAAGATGTTTTTACGGCCTTGGAAACCAATAATAGTATTACCGGTGGTGGGTATATCGAGAAGGTAAATCAGGCCTATTTTATTCGTGGCGAAGGACTGGTCAGCTCATTGAAGGATATTGAAACTATTGTTGTTAAAAATGTAGACGGACTTCCTATTTATATAAAGGATGTAGCAAAAGTGGGCTTCGGAAGTGCTACTAGGTTTGGTGCGATAACAGGCAACGGGCAAGGCGAAAAAGTGCTGGGGCAGGTGATGATGCTCAAAGATGCCGACTCAAAAAAAGTAATTGATGCCGTGAAAGAACGTGTGGCATCTATTTCAAGATCATTGCCCGAAGGGGTTTATATCAACGCGTTTTTAGAACGAAGTGAACTTATAGCGAAAACAACGTTTACGATAACCGAAAACCTTATTTTAGGTTGCTTGATCGTCATATTCGTGGTTGTTTTGCTGCTGGGTAATTTTCGTTCGGGGCTGGTTGTGGCATCGGTGATTCCGCTTTGTTTGTTATTTGCACTTTCGCTAATGTACATTTTTGGGGTTGATGCGAACCTCATGAGCCTAGGTGCCATAGATTTCGGAATTATTATTGATGGCGCTGTAATCATCGTAGAGTTTATAGCCTTTCAGATTACTTCCAAAAAAGCAGAACTCGCCTTGCTTTCTAAAGAAGAAAAACAATTGGCCAGAGATGAAATCACTTTCTCAAGTGCTTCTAAAATGATGAATTCGGCCATTTTTGGCCAATTGATCATTCTCATTGTTTTTATTCCCATTTTATCATTAAGCGGTGTGGAAGGAAAAATGTTCAAACCCATGGCGCTTACCTTTAGTTTTGCTTTGATCGGGGCAATGATATTCTGCTTCACCTATGTTCCCGTTGCCGCATCTTTGTTCTTAAGACCCTCAACGGCAACTGATAAAAATGTATCGGTTCGTTTGATACGGTGGCTGAACAAGGTTTATGAGCCTATTATTCATTGGGCATTACAAAGCAAGAAATTAGTGCTTGGGGCCGCAGCAGGTTTACTGGCAATGGCCCTGTTTCTATTTATGACGATGGGCGGTGAATTCGTACCAACCTTGGATGAGGGCGACTTTGTAATACAACCGGTTCTAAAAACAGGAACCTCACTGAGCAAAACCGTAGAAACAACAACACGGATAGAAAAAATACTCTTGAACAACTTTCCCGAAGTGAAACAAGTAGTGACCCGCATAGGAGCGGCTGAAGTACCTACAGACCCCATGTCTATGGAGGAGAGCGATGTCATCATCATCTTACATCCCAAAAAGGAGTGGGTTTCAGCTTCTTCTAAAGATGAGCTTGCCGATAAGTTTAAAGAAGCCCTTGCCATTATCCCAGGTATGGAAGTGGAGTTTACCCAACCCATTGAAATGCGCTTTAATGAACTGATTACAGGTGTTCGGGCAGATATCGCCATCAAAATATTCGGTGACGATTTAGAGGTGCTCAGTAAAAAAGGAAATGAGATAAAATCGCTGATAGAAAATGTAGCAGGTGCAGCAGATATATCAGTAGAAAAAATAGTGGGACTGCCACAAATGAACGTAGCTTACGACCGTACGAAAATTGCCCGTTACGGTCTCAATATCAAAGAACTCAATGAAATGGTCTCCATGGGGTTTTCAGGACGTACCGTAGGGAGCGTCTACGAAGGGGAAAAACGTTTTGATATTGTTGTACGCCTAGATCAAAAAAACAGAAAAGATATCGACCATCTAAAAAACCTGTATGTCGACCTGCCTTCAGGCGGTAAAATTCCGTTGAGCGAACTGGCAGATATCACCTATCAAAAAGGAGCTGCTAAAATAGCTAGAGATGATACCCACCGAAGAATTGTAGTTGGCGTCAATGTACGTAACCGCGATCTACAATCGGTGGTAGATGATATTCAAAAAATAATAAATGACAAGGTAAAATTACCCGTAGGTTATTCAATCACCTATGGGGGTCAATTTGAAAATCTGCAAAGCGCAAAATCAAGATTGTTGGTTGCCGTACCCATTGCTTTAGTATTGATTTTCGTACTGCTCTATTTTGCTTTTAAATCGGTCAAAGAGGCATTGATCGTTTATTCGGCAATACCCCTATCAGCAGTTGGGGGCGTCTTTCTTTTATGGATCCGCGATATGCCCTTTAGTATTTCAGCAGGGGTAGGGTTCATTGCTTTATTTGGTATTGCCGTACTCAATGGCATTGTATTGATAGAACATTTTAAAGAATTTAAGCGCACTGATTTTGATAGTATGGAGGCGCTCATAAAACAAGGAACAAAAGACAGGTTACGGGCTGTGTTACTTACAGCTTCAGCGGCGGCATTGGGGTTTTTGCCCATGGCGATCTCTACCAATGCCGGGGCCGAGGTACAACGCCCATTGGCAACCGTGGTCATTGGAGGGCTGGTAACGGCAACATTACTGACCTTGGTGGTACTGCCCGTGCTCTATACCTACTTCAATAGCCCTAAAAAAAACAATGGCAATTCTAGTTCTCAAACCGATAAGGCCGGGCTGACCGTATTGGGGCTTTTATTACTGCTCATTCCTTTCGGTGCCCATGCCCAAGAAAAACCATTGGTGTTACAAGAACTCATACCGCTTGCGATGGAAAACAATGCGGGTCTAAAAGCCAGCATGTTCAAAGTAGCACGATCGAAGGCTCTGGTGCCAAGTGCCTTTGATTTTGACAAAACGCAGGTGTACTACGGTTTTGACGAGAACAACCTCACCCAAAACAATGAGCCGCTCAAGGTATTCGGCGTTCAGCAAGATTTTCAGTTTCCCACTGTATATTTTGCAGCGAAAAAACTGAACCGGGCAAACCATGCTACCGTATCAACAGAGTACGAAATATTGAAAAAGAAACTTGAGCGCGAAGTGACCGGTAGTTATTACGAGTACCTATACGCCAAAGAGAAAGAAGTTATCTATTCACGGTTGGACAGTCTTTACCAAAACTTCGCTGCGATAGCGCAACGGCGTTTTGAACTCGGCGAGACCAATTATCTAGAAAAGATCACGGCACAGTCCAAACAAAAACAAATCGGTATTCGATTGGAAAAAGCAGTGCAGAGCACCACCATTGCGCTTGACCAGCTCATAAAAAAAGTACAGCCCGGCACTACCGTTCAGATTGGCCTCGCCCCCATCGATAAAATTGCAGTACAGACCATTGATATAGATACTAGTGCAGAAATGCAGTACTATCAAAATAGGGTTTCAATGCTAAAAGCGAAACGCGGGCTTGAAAAACAGCGGTTGTTGCCCGATATCAGTTTTGATTATTTTCAAGGAACCGCTACCAATTTCAGTGGTAGTTTGATCGGTTATCAATTAGGGCTCAAAATCCCCCTTCTGTTCAGTGGGCAGAATTCGAAGATCAAAGCTTCGAAAATTGCGCAAGAGATAGCGTTGGAGCAATCCAAAGATTATGAAATACAATTGAAGGCCCGATATAAGGAACTTCACGCTGAACTGGCCACTTTCGAAAAAGCATTGCTCTATTTCGAGGAAGAGGGCATAGCATTGTCAGACGAAATCTTAAAAACGGCATCGATCAGTTTTAAAAATGGTGAAATCGATTTTTTTCAGTACATACAGAGTATTGAAAATGCCTATGGGATCAAACTAGATTACTTGAACAGTCTGAACCAATATAACCAAACGGTCATTACTATAAACCACATAACACTATAACAGATGAAACATTTAATATATAAAATACTCGTCTTGGCACTGCCCCTAAGTTTTATAAACTGTGAAGATTTAAAACAGGAAAACAACAAGGCTTCTGAAAATGTTGCGACTTCAGACGACAATATTGTTTTGACCAAGGCCCAATTTGAACAGAGCGCCATGAAATTAGGTGGTTTGGAAGAAAGGTCATTTCCTATTGTGGTCAAAACCAACGGAATGATTGATGTGCCACCGGAAAACCGTGCGGTGGTAAGTGCCACGATGGGGGGTTACATTAAAAAAACACCTTTACTTATTGGTGATATCGTAAAAAAGGGACAAGTGTTGGTCACCATAGAAAACCCTGAGTTTGTCAGTATGCAACAAGAGTATGTAGAGGTAAAAGAACAATTGACATATTTAAAATCGGAATACGAACGTCAAAAAACGTTATTTGATGAAAACATCACTTCCCAAAAAAAATACCTGAAAGCCCAAAGCGAATACAAAACGGCCCGAGCCAAATACAACGGCTTGCACAAGCAGCTATCTATGTTGAACATATCGCCGACCAATGTTGAAAAGGGAATTATAACCTCAACCACTATGATCTATGCCCCGATCAGTGGGAGTATAACAAAAGTGAACGTGAACAAAGGAACTTTTGTGTCACCGGCCTCCCCAATAATGGAAATTATCGACAACGACCATATTCATATCGAACTAGCTGTTTTTGAAAAGGACATTATGAACGTAAAAAAGGGTCAACGAATAACGTTCAAAATACCTGAGGCTTCTACTGGGGCTTTTGAGGCAGAAGTACATTTGATAGGTAAATCGATCAATGAAAATAGAACCATACTAGTACACGGACACCCAAAAGATGAATCTAAAAATAATTTCCTTATCGGAATGTTCGTTGAGGCGAATATTATTACCAATAGTAGTCTGGCAAAAGCAATTCCGTCAGAAGCTATTGTAGTTATTGACAATTCATCGTATGTATTGATACTGGAATCTGAAAACGGAGATGAATATACCTTCACACAAATTGAGGTGAAAACAGGAAACAGTTATGAGGGGTATACAGCTATTGATACTGTGAATACATTTGATGCATCCACTCTATTTTTGACCAAAGGGGTATTTGATCTTGTTGGGGAATAGTACAAAAATTCACCCCAACCCAACATCTAAAGCCATCATCACAATAAACCCACCGATAAAGCCCATCACAGCAATATCAGTGTATTTATCTTGTTGTGTTTCTGGTATTACCTCTTCTACTACTACAAAGATCATGGCCCCGGCAGCAAAAGAAAGTGCATAGGGCAGAATGGGTTGAAAGGTCAGTACGGCCCATGCCCCGATTACGGCGGCAATGGGTTCTACAAGTGCGGAAGCCTGCCCGTACATAAAACTTTTGGTTCTGCTCAGGCCCTGTCTTCGCAAGGGCATGGCAACGGCAAAACCCTCTGGAAAATTCTGTAGACCAATGCCCAATGCCAAAGCAACCGCACCACCAATGGTGGCACCATCAAAACCTGCCGCAACCCCTCCGAAGAGAACCCCTACGGCCAAGCCTTCAGGTATATTGTGCATAGTTATCGCCAAGGTCAATAAGGTGGTTTTATGCCAGGGTGTTTTAACCCCTTCTTTCTCACTTTCTTTAAAATTGATGTGTAAATGGGGCAGCACCTTATCCAAACCAAAAAGAAACAATGCCCCTAAAAAGAACCCTACGGCAGCAGGAATCACTTTTACAAAACCCTCACCCGGGCTCATTTCAATGCCAGGTGCCAACAGGCTCCAAAAACTGGCCGCTACCATCACGCCCCCTGTAAAACCCAACATACCATCTAAAACAGCACGGTTCATTGTTTTGAACAGAAATACGAGTGACGCGCCCAAGGCGGTCAAGGCCCAAGTGAACAAAGTGGCATAAAGTGCCGCCAAAACCGGGTCAATGGATCCAAAATAATCAATAATCTGTTGCATGGTCATTCAGTGATTTTTAAGTAAAGGTTGGCGGCAATCTGATTTGAGATATGAATACCTTTTCCTTTGATTTTTATATGTAGCGATGCGTCGAACTCCTCTTTGTCAAGAACTAAGATGGTATCGCCCAAGGAAATCTGTTTTTTGTCCAAGAATTTCAGAAAAGGCGGTGATGAATCTTTTACACCGACACATACACCTTTGGTTCCTATGGGCACTTCGTTCAATAGTTTTTTGATTGATTTTTTAAACTCCCCTTTTTTTGAGGGAATGGGATCACCATGCGGATCGACCTCAGGATGGCCGAGGTACTTGTCAAGCCCATCAACCAGTTTCTCACTTTTGATATGCTCTAATTGCTCGGCCACTTCGTGGACCTCATCCCAAGAAAAATTTAATTTATCAACTAAAAAAACTTCCCATAACCGATGCTTTCGCACCAAGGCCAAAGCCGTTTTTATGCCGGTTCCTGTTAATGAGACTCCCTTGTATTTTCTATAGTTAACAATCCCCTTTTCTGAGAGTTTTCGTACCATATCGGATACCGAAGAGGGTTTGGTGTCCATTCTATCGGCTATGGCATTGGTCGATACAGTGGTATTTTCATTTTTGCCCAAATGGTATATGGCCTTTATATAGTCCTCCTCAGAAAGTGTCATCCTATAAAATTTAAACAAAAATACATTTTTATATGTAAAAACAAATTTTTAGCTTTGTCTAAAATTTAATTATGTCAACACGAAATTTAATCTGGTCAAACTAATTCTTGCAATACCCCTTCTTCTATCAACAGTCTCTTGTGAAAAGACATTGCCGCCCCTTATTGAAGAAAACGAACTTTTAGATGGGCCGATCGAGGGGCTTTCAATTGAAGAGCAGATCCAGTTTCTCAAAGGTGATGAGTTCTTTAATGACGATATTTTTACGATCGAAAAAGGTCTGGGACCAATTTTCAATGCTATTTCTTGTGTAAGCTGTCACGCAGGGGATGGAAAAGGGCATCCCTTTGTCGGATTTACCCGTTTTGGGCAGCCAGACACATTGGGCAATCGGTTTTTGCACCTTGGAGGCCACCAACTACAAAATAAAGCTATACCGGGTTTTCAACCCGAACAACTTCCTCCTGGTGCTACTTTTACAAATTTAGTTGCCCCAGCGGTAACTGGTCTTGGCTTTTTAGATGCCGTAAGTGATGCCGACCTTATTGCATTGTCAGACCCGAACGATGCCGACGGAGACGGAATAAGTGGCAGGCCGCATTGGAAAAACATTCCTGCTTATGTACAGCTTCGACCAAATAGCATAACCCTAAATGAAAGGTATATTACCCGATTTGGAAAAAAAGCTGCTGTTTATGATTTGTTGGAACAAACATCCCTAGCCTACAATCAAGATATTGGTATCACCTCAGTTTTTGAACCTCTTGACCCTTATAGTGGATTAAGTACTGGACGAGAAGTTTCGACTAAAACCATACACGATGTCGTGTTCTACCTAAAAACGTTAAAAGCCCCTTTACGTAGGAATGAGGATGATCTCGATGTTTTGGCAGGAGGGCGGATCTTTGCCCAGATCAATTGTACAAGTTGCCATCTTCCTACAATGAAAACAGGGTATTCGCCCATTGAGCTTTTATCTAATAAAGAATTTCACCCTTATACGGATTTATTACTGCACGATATGGGACCGGAATTGGATGATGGGTATACCGAAGGCAAAGCATTGACTTCTGAGTGGAGAACACCCCCTCTCTGGGGGCTTGGCCTGTCAAAAGACTCTCAGGGCGGAAGTTATTTTCTATTGCACGATGGTCGTGCCACTAGCATTGAAGACGCCATTTTATTGCACGGGGGGGAAGCACGGCAGTCCGCAACCAGTTATCAGCAACTTTCTGAAACAGAAAAACAACAACTAATTAAGTTCTTGGAATCATTATAAAAATGGAACGGAAAAAATTTATAAAAACCTGTTGTTATGCTGCTGTCGGAATTCCGATTTTAGCATCTGCCCTGCAATCGTGCGGAGCTATTCATTATGCAACTATTACAAAAGAAGCAAACCGCTTGG
>JAJRSY010000146.1 GCA_024278565.1 Bacteroidota bacterium | reverse complement strand
TCATGGTTTGGCTCCACCCCTTCTATGTTCCACCCTTTATTTTCGACAACCAACAAAAAATCGCCAGTACCTGCGCCCACATCTAAAAGGGTTCGGTTTTCTTTTGCGTATTGGTTGACCAACATTGCTTTTGTCAAAAGATTGATTTTTTTTACTGTCTGATACAGTTTGTCAATTAGGGTCTTATTGGCGTCGGTATGTGAAATATAGGCATCGCTCTTGTAATAACCCCCAAGCTGCTCTGGCTGGGGTCGGGTAACCAACATATCACGCCCTTCATCATAAAGAAGTTCGAACTCCTCTTGGGAAAAAGCAAAATCTTTAGTTTTTAAATAGGATTTCATTGTAGTTGTGCGTAGTCAAATATTCTTTTTTCAAAGCACGAAGATACTTCAAAACAATTTTCTTTGAAAGTGAAGTTTCGTGCAGGCAATCTTTTTCCAAATCACTGTAAACCTCAATGGCTATGTACCAGTTTCCTTTTCTTGAGACCGTTTCTACCTGGCTCGAGACATAAGGTTCCATTAGTTCATTTTGCAAAGCCTTGTTCAGGGTCAGATCAATAGCAGCAGGAAACAGGTTTAACGTCTTGTCGGGTATATCAACTTCATAAAAAGCAAAGAAATAACGCTCCCCGTCAATTTCAAAAGGAATGTCATCGTATACGTTAATATCGTTCAGCACAAACTTAATGTTGACGAAATTATAAAACTGCTCAGCCTCTTTTGAATCCTCAAAAATGAACATTTGCCTTTTTGTCAAGCTGCGTTTGAACTTTTTGCCCTTGGTCACCTTATAGTCTTTGATGCTCGGGGCTATTCGCAACGGCACACAGCACTGTAGCAGTAGTACAACGGAAATCAAAAGGATTGGCTTTTTCATTTTTGACTTGGTTCATCTCGATTATAGATAGCCGCAAAAATCAAACCAAAGACATATTTGGGACTTTCAATTTTTGTTCCACGTGGAACAATACGTTTTTACCTGCCCATAAAAACCAAAAGAACGCTAACGTCAGAAGGCGAAACACCGCTGATCCGAGAAGCCTGGGCAATGGTCGCCGGCCGTATATTATTAAGCTTTTCCCTAGCCTCAAAGGATAGCGATTTTAAGCGCGAATATTCGAAATTTTCAGGAATGCGAACCTCCTCTAAGCGATGCAATTTATCTGCATTGTTTTTTTCCTTGGCGATGTAGCCCGAGTATTTCACCTGTACCTCTGTCTGCTCCAACACCTCTCGATTCAAATCATTATCTTTAACATATGCGGAAACCGATGCCAACTGAAGCATATGGCTCATAGTCACTTTTGGTCTTGAGAATGCCCGTACCATTTTATCAGATTGTTTGACCAAAGCAGAACCAACACTGTCAAGTATCGGGTTTATCTCGTCAGGAAGCACACTGGTCTCTTTGAAAAATTTAATAAATGCATCTGATTTTCGTTGCTTTTCCTCCATATTCCTTAATCTGGTATCGCTCGCCAACCCAATTTCATGCCCTTTTGGGGTCAAGCGCAAATCGGCATTGTCTTGGCGTAACAAGGTTCTATATTCGGCCCTTGATGTGAACATTCGATAGGGCTCTTCAGTGCCCTTTGTGATAAGATCATCAATCAAAACACCTATATAGGCTTCGTCTCTTTTCAACACAAAAGCCTCTTTTTCATTGGACTTTTGATGTGCGTTTATGCCGGCCATTAAACCCTGTGACGCAGCTTCTTCATAACCAGTAGTACCGTTTATCTGCCCGGCAAAATAAAGATTTTCGACCAACTTGGTCTCTAAGGTGTGCTTTAATTGTGTTGGGGGGAAATAGTCATACTCTATTGCATAACCCAGTCTGAAAAACTTGACATTCTCAAAACCCACAACAGACCTCAATGCTTTAAACTGTACATCTTCGGGCAAGGAGGTAGAAAAACCATTTACATACACTTCAACGGTATTCCAGCCCTCAGGCTCTACAAAGAGTTGGTGGCTATCCTTATCTGCAAATCTGTTGATTTTGTCCTCAATAGAGGGGCAATAACGCGGCCCAATACTTTTTATCCTACCATTGAACATGGGTGATCGATCAAACCCCTCTTTGAGCAGGTCGTGGACCAAAGTGCTTGTATGCGCCATATGGCAATCACGCTGTCGCCCCAAAAACTTGGTGTTCGAATAGGAGAATTTCTCAGGAACGGCATCCCCAGGCTGCACGATCATCTTTGAAAAATCCAGCGAACGGCCATCGACCCTGGGCGGGGTGCCCGTTTTCATTCTGCCGCTTTCAAAACCAAGATCGGTCAGTTGTTCGGTAATTCCGGTTGCAGCTCTTTCACCGGCTCTGCCGCCACTAAATTGTTTTTCGCCAATGTGGATCAGCCCGTTTAAAAATGTTCCGTTGGTAAGTATAACTGATTTTCCTCTAATTTCGATTCCCAATGCGGTTCTAACTCCCTTTGCCCTTCCCTCTTCCACAATAAGTTCGCTTACCCTATCTTGGTAAAAATCAACGTTCGGTGTACGCTCCAAGGCCAACCGCCACTCCTCGGCAAATCGTATACGATCATTTTGCGCACGGGGACTCCACATGGCCGGACCTTTCGACTTATTCAACATCTTGAACTGTATGGCTGATTTGTCGGTGATTATTCCGCTATAGCCACCCAGAGCATCGATCTCTCGAACTATTTGTCCTTTTGCGATTCCACCCATTGCCGGATTACATGACATTTGCCCAATGGTTTGCAGGTTCATTGTCACCAAAAGGGTTTTCGACCCCATGTTGGCAGCGGCAGCGGCAGCCTCTGCACCGGCATGGCCTCCACCTACAACAATCACATCATATTCGCTTTCAAACATATTTTTGAGTCTTCTTTCTTGGCTGATATCCCTTTAATTATATCTGGCACGCAATCATCAACAAAACAGTAACTATTGTTCCACGTGGAACAATTTTATTTTTTCTTCTTCTTTAGCTCTCATAAGAACAATATCATCAGCTGACTTGTCTGAGTAGCCCACAAGGTGCAATATGCCATGGGACATCACTCTCAGCAGCTCATCTTGTAACTCAACCTTATATGTAACGGCATTCTCACGCACCCGATCTATTGATACGAAAATATCACCCTGCAAACTCGCACCCCCTGAATAATCAAAGGTGATTATATCTGTAAAAGTGTCATGGTTTAAGTGTTCTTGATTAATGCCCAATAAATGCTCATCAGTACAAAAAATGAAGCATATTTCACCATAACTCCTTCTTTCAGAACTAATTACCCTGTCAAGCCAGTCTATAAACCTAGATTCATTGTTTAACACAAAATCAGTCTCATACTGGAACTCAATCATCGCTCTTGAAATATTCCTTGACCCTATTCTTAAAATTCTGCCGCAAAGGTAGCGTTTCTCTGTTCAAAATTTCGATATCATTGCGATAATCGCCTAATAATGAGGGCTTAGTGGTAATGGGGTTGATGAAGTTGTTCTTATTGGTATCGCTTTCCCGTTCCTTCTTCTTGCCTTGCTTTATCGCAGCGTTCTCTAATTTCAACATTTCATACTGAATGTTATTTATTTTATTCCTCCCTCGCTGTGTAAATCCGTTTTCGAGTAAATCGTTTTCAAAGTCTTCAATCTGCCTAATCAGTTTTTGACCCAATCTTCGGTCGTTAGCATTTATCATGTCTTTCAATTGTTGCTCTAACTGCTCACGAATTACCTGCTGTTCTTTATATATTTCGTATATTTCTCTGAGTTCCTCTTCGCTTGGCCGGCCAGACTCTCCTTGGCTTTTGCCGTTTCCGCCTGCATTGCCATTGCCGCCCTTACCTTCTATACCTGAGCCTTCCACCCCATTCTTGCCCTCCTTGCCCTGTCCTTCTTCACCTTGCTTTCCCTCTTTGCCCTCTTTCCCTTCCTCACCCTGCTTTCCTCCATCTTCTCCCTTACCTTTTTCTCCCTCTCCTTCGCCCTCTTTTGGTTGCCCCTTGCCCGATTGCCCCATTCCTTCCATTTTTTCCTTTAGCTCTCCTTGGCTTTTTATGATATCTGGTAACTGAAAGCCTTCACCCTCTCCTTCACCCTCTCCTGATTGCATGCTCTGTTGCATATTATCTAAAACATTGGCAAGAAAATCAGACAGGCTATTGGCGGCAGTCAAGATGTACTTTTGATGGGATACGCCTTGGTATATTCTACTTTCGGCAATATCCTCCAAAGCCTTGTCGGTGTTATAGTACACCTCGGTGATCTGCTCGTTTACAAATTCAGATAGCTCTGCGCGTCGAAGCGAAAGGGCAAAAAGACTGTCATCAACATGTTCGAACAAATTTCGCAGTTCCTTTTGCTTACGAATGGTATTGGAAAACTGGGGAGAGCCTACATCGCTATCTTCTAAATTATCGTGTAAAACCTCTTGTTTAAATGAAAAAATCACCAGATTATCTAAAATCTGGCGTAACATCTCGGCGTCTTCCGTAATGGTGGAACCCCCTCCCCCCGCAGAAGCTGACTGCCGGAGTTGCTCGCTCATTTCTTTCATTTTTTGGGCGGCCGATTTTTGTTTATTGGATGCCTTTTTACCAGATTGCTGTTTTTTTTCAGCATCAGATGTTTCTGATTTTTCATTCTTAAGTTCTTCTGATGCTTCCTTTTGGTCGCCGCTGATATCTTCTTGTTTTTGTTTGTCAATTTCCATTTCAAGTGGCTTTTTCAAGGCTTCATTGTCCTTTTTAAGCTCGTTTATTTCATTGACTAGCTTCTTAAACTCTTTGTTCATTATATCTTGCTCATCCACTTTGCCCTTTGCCTCTTTTTTGTTTGCTTCCCGCTCTTGTTTTTTAGCTAGTTTTTCGAGCTCTTTAGCCAATTGCCCGGCCTTTTCGGTAACATAATACCGTTTGGTCAGTTCCAATAGCTGTTCTAGGTTGCGCTCACTGTTCTGTTGCTTCTTTGCCAGCTCTTCAAGTCGCTTTGCCAGTTCTTCCTTGTTTATTTTATCTGCTATTTTATTAAGTTCCTCAAGTAGTTTCTCGTTCTTTTTTGCGGCTATTTCTTGTCGCTCTAATCGCTCTTTTAGCAACTTGTTCAGCTTATCATCTTCCCCTTTGTTTAGGCTCTCCTTCAATTGCTTACTGAATTTCTCCATCATCGCCTCTTGCTGTTGTTGTTTCTTTAAAAAATCTTTGATGCGGTTTTTTTCATTAAAAGTCGATTGTTTATTCTCTTTCTGGGCTTGGTTGATTTCCTTTAGCGTTTCTTTTTGCTCCTTGAACTTTTCCAAAGACTTGTCCATATTGTTAATCAAGGACTGTTGGGTTTCAAGTTCTCTGCCCTTCAATTGATCCTCATTTAATAAAATCATACTAAACACTTGGCTTTTCGACGTTTTTCCGTTGTGCAGACCGTCATTGTCGGTAGCTTCGAAATAGAAGCTGTAATTCGTACCAGAGTCGAGCTGTAGGCCAGACGGAAATGTATAATAAAACTGGTTGAAATTGGTATTTGGGGACTCTAAATTAACGATTTGCCTTTTCTCAGGATTCGTATCCGCATAGCACACCAAATCTATTTGTTTCACACTATAGTCATCAGAGGCCTCGCCCACATAATAAGAGATGTTAGGGTTTAACGAATCAAGCACCTGTCTTGCCTTTATCGAAGGGTGGGCGTCCTTTACCGCCTTAAACCGATACTCAAGCTTTTCATGGGCTGAAACGTTCTTGTTAGAAGTGGTCAACTGATAGTTCAGGTCTGAATACACCCGTTTTGTCAATTTGAACCCCTCGCCCTCCTTGTCAAAAACCAAAGAGGTGTCTTTTGTGATCAAATGGATTCTTTCGGTATTTTTCCCTTCAATCTGCCATGTAACCTTGGTTCCTTCAGGAAAAGTCGCGTTTCCAGTGATCTCTAAAACCTCTCGTTTTTTGTTTGTATATGCGGGATAATCCAAAACAAGCCTGAAGTTCTGTATTGATGGCGTTCTAAGGGCGTTCAATCTATACTCCCTAGAGGCAACCTCATTCGCTGCAAAGAAAAAATTCGTAGAGCTCAAGGGCGGGGCAAAGGTGTATTTGTAAATACCATTCTGCTCTTGCAACAAGATCTTCTTTCCATCAACGGTAATATATACTTGGTCTGGGCGAACATCTCCCTCTGTGGTGACCAAAATATCGATTGGTCTTGAATCGAGCACATTGAGTTCGTCTGACAACATTATAAATGAAAATGGCGCTGGTGGCTCGTAAGCAAGATTATAGTTGACAACCCGATTGTAAGAGCCAAAGAACGAGCGTATATTGCCGCTCAACCAAATCGCCCCAAGAAGTAGTGCCGGAATGGCTAAGTATTTTGTATACTTCAGGATTTCCTTAAAATCTACAGCCCTAGAAAACGGAACAGGGTTAAGTCTTTCAGAACGTTGTTCAATACTGGCCAGCAACAGTTCAGACTGATTGGTATCTTCTGTTAGGTCAAGAAGGTTGTACAATTTATCGCCTACATCTGGAAAATGTTTGCCAATAAAGACAGAAGCCTCTTTGTTGCTAATGCCCTTCTTTATTTTAAACAAATAGAACAAAGGCGTGACGATGTACCTGAACAATAGAAAGAGTTCTAGGCCTATAAACGCCCCTAATAACAACATTCGCCCCGTACCGCCCAACCATAGGAAATACTCCACGCCCAATACAGCAAAGAAAAACAACAGCCCTAAAACCAAGAAAAGCAATATCCCCTTGAGCAGCATTTTGGCATAATACCTCTTTGTAAAATGCTCAAGCTTATGAAGTATGTTGTTATAATTGTTCAATTACGGTGGATTTATTGGCAAATTTACGTGAACTGGCTTAAACTTCTAGTTAAAAGGCCAACTAAACAAGGTGCGCTGTTCTCTAGACCTACAAGGTTCTGGAAACCTTGCAGGTCTTTTTGGAAACCTTGCAGGTCTTTTTGGAAACCTTGC
>JAJRSY010000145.1 GCA_024278565.1 Bacteroidota bacterium | reverse complement strand
AGAAGCTCAACGAGTGGCTGGAGGAAAACAAGGATCGGATAGAGGTACTGTTCATCCCGCCCTATTCCCCCGAGCTGAACCCACAGGAATATGTCAACCAGGACCTGAAGACCAATATCATCGGAAAGAAGAGGACCATCAACAAGGAACAGCTCAAAGAAAATATCAACGGCTTCATGAACAAAAGGAAGGCCGACAGACCGCAGGTGAAAAAATATTTCCACCATAGGCACGCCAGGTATGCTGCATGAGAGTTTTATAAGAACTAATTTGCCTAACGATTAATAACTTAATACATATACCCTTCGAACTACGGTTTCTCTAATTCGCTCCTCATTTGTTCTTGTAACTTTCTTGCACTTTTTGCAGCAGCTTCGGCAAAATCTTTCTTATTTGACGCATAGATGATTCCCCGTGAGGAATTTATCAATAAGCCTACCTGTTGGTTCATGCCATAACGGCACACCTCTTCTAAATTACCCCCTTGAGCGCCAATACCAGGAACCAATAAAAAGCTATTGGGCACTATTTCACGAACGGCCTTCAGACAAACAGCTTTTGTGGCACCCACCACGTACATCAAATTCTCGGCGTTGGCATAGGTTTTCGAAGTTCGCAAAACTTCTTTGTACAGTTCAACACCACCGACCATTTTTGTCTGGTAATCATAAGCCCCCTCATTTGAGGTCAAGGCCAACAATATGGTATGCTTGTCTGTAAAGGCCAAGAAAGGCTCTACGGAGTCTTTGCCCATATAGGGCGCAACGGTAATCGAATCAAACGCAAGGTCTTCAAAAAAGGCTTTGGCATATCTTGTTGAGGTGTTTCCGATATCCCCTCTTTTGGCATCGGCAATGGTGAAGATATCAGGGTGCTTGGTGTTCAGGTAGTTTATGGTCTTTTCAAGCGACTTCCAACCTTTGGATCCGTAGGCCTCATAAAAAGCGGTATTGGGCTTATAGGCCACACATAAATGGTGGGTTGCATCGATTATGGCTTTGTTGAATTCGAAAATTGGGTCTTCCGCAGCTAATAAATGCGAAGGTATTTTCTCTAGATCGGTATCAAGACCTATACAGAGAAACGACTTTTTTAAATGAATCTGCTTTACAAGGTCGTGGGTGGTCATAGGTGCACTTTTTCTCTTTTAACGGGTACGAGGCTTTTGTTCAATATTCGGTCATTAACTCTCGACTGCGCTGGTTCTCGACTGCGCTCGAACGGACAATGGGCAAACGCCCAACTTAAAAAATTTCTGAGGCTTCTTTCAATTTCTCTGTATTCTCTACCAATCTAAGCTCATCAATGATTTTCTGAACATCACCATTGATAATATTCTGTAGATCATATAAGGTAAGCCCTATACGGTGGTCGGTCACCCTACCTTGCGCGTAATTGTAGGTTCTGATCTTTGCAGAACGGTCTCCACTGCTCACCTGTGAATTACGTTTTGCGGCATCTTCTTCTTGTTTCTTGGCAAGCTCCATATCATATAAACGCGAGCGCAATACCTTAAAAGCCTTTTCTTTGTTCTTATGCTGTGATTTCTGGTCTTGGCACTGTGCCACCAAACCTGTGGGTATGTGTGTCAAACGTACTGCTGAATAGGTGGTGTTGACCGATTGCCCACCAGGACCCGATGAGCAGAAAAAATCAATACGTACATCTTTGGGCTCGATCTGCACATCAAAATCTTCAGCTTCGGGAAGCACCATCACCGTGGCCGCACTCGTATGCACCCTGCCCTGTGTCTCAGTCTGTGGCACACGTTGTACCCGGTGAACACCCGCCTCAAACTTGAGGGTACCATATACATTGGTACCCGTTACTTCAAATTGAATTTCTTTATAGCCCCCGTTGGTGCCCTCACTGAGATCGATCACATTGGTCTTCCACCCCTTTGAATCACAGTATTTGGTATACATTCTAAAAAGGTCACCAGCAAAAATACTGGCTTCATCACCACCGGTGCCGGCACGTATCTCTACGACGACATCTTTAGAGTCTTCAGGGTCTTTGGGTATGAGCATCAGTTTGATCTCTTCCTCCAACAAGGGTACGGCCGTTTTTGCCTCATCGAGCTGCATTTTTGCCATTTCCAACATTTCGGCATCGCTACCGTCGGCAATAATCTCTTCGGCCTCTTGCCTATTATTGGTCAACTCAATATACCGATCCCTTTTTTCTACAAGGTTTTTGAGGTCTTTGTATTCTTTGGTCAATTGCACATAACGTTTTTGGTCCGATATCACATCAGGTTGTATGATAAGGTCAGAAACCTCGTCAAAACGCTGCTTTACAATGTTCAGTTTATCAATCATAGCCTAAAGGGTTCGATTGCGAATTTACGATAAATTTGTGCATATAGATCCTTTGGGGAATCTACAAATCACTTTTTAGGTTTCTTTTTGCTAGTTCGTTCAGGTCATGGCCCAACCATGTAAGATCACTTATTGGGCAAGGCTAATTATCTAACGGACTTTTGATTTTATTTGTTGCGTCAGCGGCAATATGGGTATAGATCAGGGTAGTAGTTATATTAGTGTGCCCTAAGAGTTTTTGTATGTAAGCAATACCTATTCCTTCTTCTAACAAATGAGTAGCAAAACTATGACGTAAGGTATGCAGCGTAGCCTGCTTATTGATCTTGGCTTTATT
>JAJRSY010000144.1 GCA_024278565.1 Bacteroidota bacterium | reverse complement strand
TTAGCTTTGTTTTAAGTATTTTTGACAAATTTCGAACTCAACAAAAGTTTTAATGAAAAACAAACTACTAGTTGCCATTGGCATGATCGGAATGGCAATGGCGTGCAATTCTTCCCAAAAAACCGCATCCATAGCCGACCAAGATTCTCAAGCAGAAGAAAGTTCAGTGACCTATTCCAAAACAATTACAGAAGCCGAACTCAAAGAACATCTGTACATCTATGCTTCGGACGAATATGTAGGTAGGGAAACTGGGAAACCCGGTCAGAAAAAAGCCGTTGCCTATATTAAGAAAGAGTATGAAAAACTAGGGGTTGCCGCTGCTAAAAGTAACGGTGATTACATACAGAACGTACCCTTGGAAATCAGCGAACTGCCTTCTGGCACCATAAACCTGAATAGCAATGAGTTTCTAATTGGCGGCCATGTACTCGCACTCTCCGAGATACAAGGGTCTTTTGACAATATTGTATATGTAGGTTTCGGCATTGAAGATGATGGGTACTCAGATTACAAAGGATTGGATATTAAAGGAAAAATCGTTCTGATCAGGGCGGGCGAGCCCACGAACATTGATGGCACATACCTATTTTCCGGCTCGGATAAGAAGTCTGTTTGGAGCAATATGTCAGAATCGCTGGGAAAACGAATGGAGCTTGCTAAAGACAAAGGTGCCAAGGTCATGCTTTACTACGATCCAACTAATTTTTCACGTTTCAAGAACCAATTTAAACAGATGAAAAACAACGCTAACGGCAACATGTCCATTAAAACAAATGATACTGCCAAGTTTGCCAGTGTTTTTATTGATGGCGATTTTGCTACAGCTATATTGCCCAAAATAGAAACGGATCAAGTTCCGAAAACACTTTCAAGTAAAATACAGTTTAATGTGGTAAGCAACAGCGAGGAAGTGGACTCAGAAAATGTGGTGGCATTTATTAAGGGATCTGAAAAACCCGATGAGTATGTTATTATTTCCTCCCATTTGGACCATATAGGTATTAATTCCAATGGTGATATCAACAATGGTGCTGATGATGATGGCTCGGGCACCGTGGCCATGTTGGAAATTGCCGAGGCTTTCAAACAAGCGGCCGATGCCGGTAAGGGGCCTAAGAGGTCTGTTGTTTTTTTACATGTCACCGGTGAGGAAAAAGGCCTTTTGGGGTCACAGTATTATACCGATGTAGCACCTATTTTTCCTTTGGAAAATACGATTGCCAATTTGAACATTGATATGATCGGGCGCATCGATCCAGAACGTGAAGGCGATAGAAACTATATATACCTGATAGGATCTGATAAACTGAGTACCGACCTGCATGAACTATCCGAAGAGGTAAACAAACGATTTATGAACATTGAACTAGATTATACCTTTAACGATGAGAACGACCCCAATCGTTTCTACTATAGGAGCGACCATTATAATTTTGCAAAAAACAACATTCCTATTATTTTCTATTTTAACGGTACACATGCCGATTACCATAAGCCCGGTGATACCCCTGATAAGATCAACTACGATTTATTGCAGAATAGATCTCGTTTGGTTTTTCACACCGCTTGGGAACTTGCCAATCGTGACCAACGGGTCATTGCTGACAAGGTAAGTAAGTGAAAACCACTGATTCAGTAGCTCGATTGCAGTATCAATTGGCAGAGACCGCCCAGCAAAAAATCAAATGCCTCTACAAAAAAAGACCTATCCGTTGGGACAAGGCATTTGGTCAGGGTGGAAGACCGGATTCACCCCGGCTACGCTCGGCATAAACTTCTCACCCGGCAAGTATTCAAAATCCTGTGTACAAAAAAGACCCTATCTATTTAGATAAGGCCTATGTTCTGGGTGGAAGACCGGGTTCACCTCGGCTACGCTCGGCATAAACCTCTCACCCGGCAAGTATTCAAAATCCTGTGTACAAAAAAGACCCTATCTATTTAGATAAGGCCTATGTTCTGGGCGGAAGACCGGGTTCACCTCGGCTACGCTCGGCATAAACCTCTCATCCGGCAAGTATTCAAAATCCTGTGTACAAAAAAGACCCTATCTATCAAGATAAGGCCTGTGTTCTGGGTGGAAGACCGGGTTCGAACCGGCGACCCTCGGTACCACAAACCGATGCTCTAACCAGCTGAGCTACAACCACCATTTGTCAGCGTCGGCAAAGGTATTTTTTTTAACTGTTCTTTCAAAAATAAACGGCTTTTATTTTTACAACAAAACAGCTTGACCAACACTCATTGGGATCTTCAAAAAATGGAATAAAAAGGCTATGATCTTTCAGAAACATCGATAAAATACATGAAACCAAGGTTAAAACACACAAAATTTGACATTTCACAACATAAATTAGAAGTGACTCTATATGTGGTCTTATTTTTAGTGTTTAATTGCCAATACAAATGTTACAGGTAAAAACCACTTGTTCGGTTTTCTTTCATCTTTATAAAAAGCACTGCCTACTTTTTGTACTGGTATTCCTATTCGCAAACCATACCTGCGCACAACAAAATCGACAAGACAGTCTAAAAGCAAGTCTTAAAATAATAAAATCCCAAAAAAACTTCAGTACCAAGGATACTGTATATATTGATATGTTGAATAAGCTAGGTGAAAATATTCGTTTTTACAAGAACGATAGCCTTCTTGTGGTTTCAGAACAAGCACTCACCCACAGTAAATCGGCAAAGTATAAAAAAGGGGAAATCGAAGCGCTTTTTAATATCGGCGACTATTATTCAGACAAAGGAATTGGTAAAAAAAGTCTTTATAATTATCAAACCGCTTTATCAATTGCCAATGAATTGGGTGTTGTTGAACTAATTCTGCATGCACAAAACAAAATGGCCACTCAGTACAGTTATCAGGGCAACTATGCCAAAGCCTTGGAAGGGTACCTTGAGGGAGTCGAACTCGCAGAGAAAGCCCATGATATAGGGATGATTTCTATTTTGACCGAAAACATCGCCCTTCTTTACGAAGCCCAGAGAGATTATGCCCATGCTTTGGTCTATTTGAAAAAGGTCAAAAAGATGAACGGAAAAATAGGTGACGAGGTTTATACGGCATATACACTGAGTAATATCGCTTCAATTCATGCCGATATGGGCAACTTAGAACATGCCATGTACAATGTGAACCAATGTATTGCCATTTTCGAAAAGCACAAACTGATGGATTGGCTTGCATTTGCATTTGAAGTAAAGGGAAGAACCTATTTAAAACAAAACAAATTCAAGAAGGCACTATATTGGTACGATCAGAGCAGAATGCTACACGACAAATATATAGAGGACGAAAGGGGTGAAATCGATTTATTGAACGGAATCGCCGAAGCGCACATAGGTCTCAAAAAGGATAGCATCTCAGAAACATATGCACTTAGGGCCATGAATATTTCAACTAGGTTAAAAGAAAGCGAGGGCATAAAAAAAAGTGCGGAAGTACTGTATAAAATAAACAAGAACAGAAAAGATTATACAACCGCTCTAGTTTATCACGAACTTTTTCAAAAACTATCTGATACGATATCTCGAAACGGAAGTGAAAAAAGCCTTGTTATGTTGAAGGTCGACTTGAACCATGAACAGCAAAAAGAAGATCTGGTACTTCAAAACGAAAAGGCTTTGGCCAAACAAAAGAACTATGTATATGTAACTTTAGCAATATTACTTGTTCTATTGGTCATCACCCTATTGGTACGAAGAAGTGAGAAAATTCAAAAAAAGCTGAACAAAAAATTGAACTCAAAAAAAATCGACCTTGAAAAGAGCGAGGGTGAACTACGTGAGATCAATGAAACAAAAGACAAATTATTTTCAATAATAGGCCATGACCTTAGAGGACCGATCGGTGCATTTCAAAGCCTCTTGCAGCTTCTCAATAACGATGAAATAGATCAAAAAGAATTCATGGAATTCGTTCCGAAATTACGTAAGGATATCGACCATATCTCATTCACCCTGAACAACCTGCTCTCTTGGGGCCAAACGCAAATGAACGGTTCTGTTACAAAGCCCTCTATAGTTTCATTGGAAAGTTTGGTGACGGACAATATCAACCTTTTGTCTGAGATCGCGAATGCCAAGTCAATAAAAATGATCAGTCAGCTCTCAGAGAATACATTGGCATGGTCAGACACCGGCCAGATCGACATCGTAATAAGAAATTTGATGAGCAATGCCCTTAAGTTTACCCCAAAGAACGGAATGATAACTGTTGTTGCCCAAGAAAAGAACGATTATTGGGAAATTTGCATACGTGATACAGGAGTCGGTATCGATCAAGAAACACAGAATAAGCTATTTTCGAAAAATGCCAATATCACTACCTATGGTACCGATAACGAAAAAGGCACAGGCCTAGGGCTTTCTTTGTGCAAAGAAATGGTAGAGAAAAACAATGGTGCCATTTGGGTAGAAAGCGTTCTTAGAAAAGGCACATGTTTTTATTTTACCGTGCCAAAAGCGAAGAAGGAATATGAAAAAACAGCTTAAATCAGATTTTCTAGGCTATTTACAGCAACAAATCGTTCAACGGTAAACCCCTCGGCATGTTCAACGCCGATAAGCCTACCCAAGTCCCTTGCCCTATAGTTTACACTATCAGTGAAATTCTTACTGCTTATGGGTGTTTGGGGCTCTTTACTATCTGGATCGTAGAATTGCGAAGTATAGGCCAAAATCGCCTGGGTTTTTTTATCGATATATCCCGAAACATCAACTACGAAATCAGGTTTTATATTTTTCCATTGAATGTAGTGATACACCAATTTTGGTCGCCAAGGTTCTTGCCATTGGTCATCTCCCCCTATTTTAGTATCTATCTTTATCAAACCGCTCAAAAAGCAGGCATCACTCACCAGCTTACTTCCCTTGCCATGGTCAATATGCCTATCGTCAATTGCGTTGCACAAAACTATATTGGGGCGGTATTTGCGAATCATTTTTATGACCTCTAGTTGATGTTCTTTAGAATTTTGAAAGAAACCATCGGCAAATCTTAAATTCTCACGAACCGAAACCCCTAAAATTTTAGCAGCCTCCTTTGCTTCTTGATCTCGTATTTCAACAGAGCCCCTTGTTCCCAGCTCACCCCGGGTAAGGTCCACTATTCCAATTTTCTTACCGTTGGCAATCTCTTTGGCAATGGTTGCCCCTGCTCCCAGTTCTGCATCATCGGGGTGTGCCCCAAAAACCAATATATCCAATTTCATTTTTGCTTTGTTAATTATGTAGATTAAAAGTTAAGGGCCGATCTGTTTAAAGTTCAAACTCAAACTCAAGCCCACCTGCCATGGACATGGTTCAAATCCAAAACTAACGACTATCCCACTACCCACTATTTCACACTAACCCACTATATTCCTTTAATCATCCACAGCAACAGGTTTGGATCTTACTTCATCCAATGCTTGTTCAATATCTGCGATCAAATCATCTGTTTCTTCTATCCCAACGGAAAAACGAATCAGTCCGTCTTTGATTCCCTGCTTTTTTAGTTCTTCTTCCCCTAACAAATAATGAGAGGTCTGAGCCGGTGAAAGCACCGTACTTTCAACCCCTGCCAAGCTCATTGATGGTTTTATCAACCGTAAGGCTTTTTGAAATTGCGGGGCATCAAAGCCTTCATTAAGTTCAAATGACAGCATTCCCCCAAAACCGCTCATTTGAGATTTCGCCAGCTCATGATCGAGATGCGATGGCAGACCGGGATAGTACACCGTAGCTATATCTTTGTGCCGATAGAAATATTCTGCTATTTTCTGGGCATGTTCATTTTGTGCTTTCACACGGATTCCCATTGTTTTGATACTACGCTCCAACAACCAAACCGTATAATCACTTAGACTGCCCCCAAAGTTTTTTGCCAGATTGAATATACGTTCCATGTTTTCTTGGGTAGATGCTACCGCCCCTGCGCAAATATCGGAATGCCCGCCCATATACTTAGTGGCACTGTGTATGACTATATCAATGCCAAAATCAATGGGGTTTTGGTTTACGGGACTTGCAAACGTATTATCGATCATCGTGACAATACTATACTTGGCAGCGATCTTGGCCACGGCATCCAGATCGGTAATGGTAAGCAATGGGTTGGAAGGGGTCTCGATATAAATAACCTTTGTATTGGCTTTGATTTCAGTTTCAAAATCAGCTGGTTTCATACCTTCGGTAAACGAGTATTCAATACCGAACTTATCAAACTCCTCATTGACCAAGTTATAAGTGCCACCATAAAGCGTGCGTTGTAAGACAACATGGTCTCCCGCTCTCAAAAAAGCCATTAGTGCCGTACTTATGGCGGCCATTCCGCTACCGAAAATAAGGGCGGCCTCTGTATGCTCTAAGGCTGCGATTTTTTTACTCAGACCTTCTTGATTGGGAGTATTGAAATACCTAGGGTATCGTTTTACCTCAACATCTTCAAATGCATAGGAAGTGCTCATGTATAAGGGAGAGACAGCGCCTTTGTACTGCTTGTCCTCTAGCTCACCGGTATGGGTGCATATGGTATTTAAACCTTTTTTTTTCTTGTGCATTAGCTTGAATTTTAAAGGCTAAAGTTAGAAAAAAGAAACTGAAATACCAGAAAATCATTTGGTGTAGTTGGCTTGGTACCGCCAATAGCTGATACCACCCAATACAATCGTCCCAAGGGCAATAAGCCAAATATAATCAGGGGTGATGGCAGCAGCCCCGCTCTGGCCATAGCTATGAAGACCTACCAAGTAATAATTAACCCCAAAATAAGTCATCATAATACTGAAGTAAGCTATAACGCTAAGAAAATTAAATGTCCACCTACCACGTAACCCTGGCACTAAACGTGTATGAATCACAAAGGCGTAGACCATGATCGAGATCAGGGCCCAGGTTTCTTTGGGGTCCCAGCCCCAATACCGGCCCCAGCTTTCGTTTGCCCATTGACCACCCAGAAAATTACCTATGGTCAACATGATAAGCCCTATGGTCAATGCCATTTCGTTGATAATGGTCAATTCTTTCAAATTGATTTCCATTTTCTCTTTGTTTTTCTTGGTGGTCAAAATCATCAATATCAGTGAAGTAAACCCAAGTATCATAGCCACGGTCAGCGGGCCATAGCTTGCCACGATTACGGCGACATGAATCATCAGCCAGTAACTATCCAAAACAGGCACCAATGTGGAAATTGCAGGATCTACCCAATTCTGGTGTGCGACAAACAGTAACATGGAGGCTACAAAAGCTGCTGCTGCAAGGGTCATTGTGCTTTTTCGAATAAACAACATTCCCATGCCCATTGTCGCCCATGACACGTACAAAATACTTTCATAGGCATTGGTCCAAGGGGCATGTCCAGAAATATACCACCTTAGGATCAAGCCGCCCGTATGCCATAAGAACAATAAAACAATCGTACCTTTAAGAAAGTAGGCTGCCACCCGCCATAGTTCTCGATCTTTAAAAATATTGAAAATAAGAATGAAAAACAATAACCCACCCACCAGCGCATACAACGGGTACAGCAAATTGAAGATCCCCAATTTATTGCTTATTATTTCGGCTTTTATCTTTGTATCTGAAGGTAGCACTTCACTACCGTGGTTCTTTTGGTTTTGTTTGAAGGCTTTCAGTAATTTATCGGCCTCGGTATAGTCGCCCGTGCCCAAAGCCTTTCGTAAGGACATTAAGTAATAAGGTACCGCATTTTTAATAAAATTACCGTAGAGCGAATCAGCTACCTGATATTGTCCTCCACGGTATTCCACGGCCGAGATCCATTTGTTGTTTTCATCATTGAGGAGGGGGAAAATCTTGACGATCTGTCCGCTCAATGCCTGGTTCAAAAGAACTATACGTACATTGGCATCTTTAATATCTTGCTCAAACTTATTGGGTATGTTAGTTACCGTGGCCTCCCTTAAAAAAGGCTCTAGTTTATAGTTGCCCTTTTCATCGAAAAAGTCGGTTACCTTAACATATTCCTTCCCTTCTTCAACACCCACTACTTTTCGAATACTGTCATTTTTCTCTTTCTTGTCCAAAGCGATGAACTCGGTATTGTACCATGCAGTAGGATTCAGCATCATTGACAAGAATACCTGATCGGCATTCATATCATTGAACTTGTCCTTTAAACTTAATTTACGCAAAAGTTCAGAAGAAAAAGTGTTTATTGGCTTCATGCGGCCACCCTCATCTTGAATGACCAGCGCCCCGAATTTTTCGGCATGTTCTTTTGAAACAATGGTAGCTTTTAAAACAGAGTCTACTTGACTTTGGGTGGGCATCATACTATGGTCGTGCCCGTCATCAATACGATGTTCCTGTGCTGAAATGCCGAGCGAAAAACCAAAGACCAAAACAGTTGTTATAGCCGATTTTTTTGAGGTTAGTTTACGTAAAGACTTGACCAGGCCCTTAAACCGGGTCTTGCCGAACAACATAATACCTAAAAGACCAATATATAAAAGGGTGTAGCCCAGATAGGTGATCCAGGTGCCCCATTGGTCATGGTTTACCGAAAGGACAGTGCCCTTTTCGTCAGGGTGAAAACTGGATTGAAAAAACCGATAGCCCTTATGGTCCAGAATATTGTTCATAAAGATGTCGTAGTCAAAAGGCCGCTCGTCTTCAACGGTAACCTTGCTCATAAAAGAAGCATACCCCTTTTCGGTACCCGGATATTTTTCGGCAATAAAATCATTCAGCCTAATACCAAAAGGCAGTTCATATACTTTTGAGCCATAGGACAAAGTGAAGTCTAAACCGCCAACAGCAAACGTATCTGAAAAACTCGTACTCCCCTGGCCACCCAGCAATTTCTTTTGTACGGTTTCACCATTCGAAGATACCTCTACCACCAAGGCCGATTGGCTTGCCTCGTTTATTTCCTTTTTGGGAAGCTCCACTACCCCATAAGTGCCTTTTATCAAGGGCTCAGGTATGACGAACCGCATGCCTGCCAATGTATATAATGACCTTAGTTGGAACTCTTGCAGGCTGTCTTTTGATACCGTACCCTGATGTTGATCCGCCATACGCATAAAGCCACCCTCGAACGGCGATTGTATATGGTAGGTGCTATCTGTTGTAAACAGGTTGATGGCACCTTCAGTCTGTTTGTTAAGGGCAAATAATACATTATGGATATTGGATACTTTTCCGTTTTCCAGATAATGTTCTTCCCGTTGGCCACTACCCGCCTCTACCAGTTTCAGGTATTCTTTTCCGTTTTCATCAGCGATGAGCCCTTCTTTTGCCCCTTTTATAAAATCAACATACGAAATGGTAAAGGCCTGCCCGTTATAATCAGATTTCCACGGAAGGGTTGATTTTAGTGCTTCTGGGGTTACGATTAAAGCTTCTTGTAGCGTTTTTCTTTTGCGTTCTCCCTTGATTTCGCCATCTACAAGGGCGGTGAGATAGGTACTGTTTGAATAAAAAACATTTTCGGTCTTGCCCTCACGAATGGGCATCATGCCCTCAAAACTGATGTAACGGGTGACAAAGGCCCCTATGAGTATCAAGACCCAGGAAAGGTGCAGGGTCAGTACGGGCCATTTCTCCCATCTAAACAATCTATAGCGAAACATGTTGCCAATAAAATTGATGACAAAAAATACCATAATGACCTCAAACCAAGTGGTATTGTAAACCCAAATTCTAGCGGTTTCTGTGCTGTATTTACTTTCGATAAAAGTACCGAAGCCCATTGCCGTGGCAAAAACAATAAAAAGTATGGCCATTAGACGGGTAGAAAAAAAGAATTTTTTGAGCAGGTCTACCATCGAATGACAAATTGAATTTCAATGGGCAAAAATACGGTCTTTTTGTTGGTTTTGGTCAGATCGTTCAACATTAAATTTGAAGGATATCACCATTGTTGATAAAAAGGTGATTTAATATTGTAATGTACGGTGCACAAACCGACTAAAGAATCGTATCTTGCGTTTAATCACTAAGAACTGGTTTAAACTTTTTCAATTGGCTATAACCCGCCTGCCGGACGGGCAGGAATGATGCTTTTCCTTGCGTAGACCTGCTTCGACAGTGCTCAGCACAAGTGCTATGCAACTCAAAAAAGGCTTCAAAATGGCAAAAAATCATTGATTTTCGCCTCAATCCAAAAAATTCAAACCAGTTCTAAATATAATTTATATGAAAATGAACAGAAAAACATTTATCAAGAAAGCGGCAGGGGCAGTGTTGATTGCTATTCCCACATATTCGATTGTAGGGTGCTCCAGTTCTGACGATG
>JAJRSY010000143.1 GCA_024278565.1 Bacteroidota bacterium | reverse complement strand
GAAAATGCCAAGATTGGCCTTGCTAAATAACTTAACCTGATTAGGATAGGCCTAGGGATAATATTGAGAATGAACTTAAAGAGCTTGGACACGAATTACACTAATTTTCACTAATTTTTTTAATATTGAAATGTTATAAAACTACTCTTTTATAACTTAAACTATCCTCTCCAAAGTTAACTAATAACCCCAGTTTTAGTTTTGAGGCAGTTAAATAATTTAAGGTTTGCTTTACCTGAGAGGAAGAAAGCTTTTCTATTGCCTTAAGCGCTACTATTATCTTATTTTCAATGACAAAGTCAGCAATGTATTGGTGTTTCAAAACTTTCCCTTTGTATTTAATGGGAAACCTCACCTCTCTACCGAAAGGGACACCATGTGATTTCAATTCAATTTCAAGGGCATCACCATAAACAACTTCACTAAAACCTTTGCCTAGTGTTAAGTTAAGCATAAAAAGACGCCCCAAGGCTCATTCTTTTTCGTTTTTATTTTATGAAAAAACTTCACATAACTCGGCGATGCTCATTTTTTTTTCATTTCATAAAATTCAAAAAACAACTTCGCCTTAACCACCATTTTACACTTAACTTAACACTGGTTCATTATGTACATTCATACATAAGCCTACGATATACTCCTTCCACTTTAAAATTCGGGAGAATACGGGCAGTCTATTTTTTCGGCGAGCAAGGCAAAATTTATCGGCATAGCCATAGCTATGGCTATAAATTTTAACGCCGATAGGCGGAAAAAGAGCAAGCCTGCCTGCCGGCGAGGCAGGCGGAAATTTCGGGTTTTAAAGTGGCAGGAGTATATAATATGATTCATCTTTATAGGTTAAATCGACCAAGTTAATAAATAATTAGTGAAAATTAGTGTAATTGGTGTCTCCTGAATTCTGCTTCCTCTTCACTCACAATACCCAACGCATCATTAACGTATTTAAAGGTCGACAACAATTCGGGTTTTCCGTTTACCATGGCGACATTGTGCTCAAAGTGCGCACTTGGCTTGCCATCGGCAGTAAGTATGGTCCACCCATCTTTTAATTGTTTGATGCGATGTGTGCCAAGGTTGGTCATGGGTTCTATGGCCACTACCATTCTTTCAATGAATTTTTTGCCCTTCCCTCTTTTTCCATAGTTGGGCATTTCGGGGTCTTCGTGCATTTTACGGCCTAAACCATGACCTACCAATTCGCGAACTACACCGTACCCATGGTCTTCAGTGAATTTTTGTATAGCGTAGCCCACATCACCGACACGGTTTCCCTTTTTGAATTCACGTATACCTATGTATAAAGATTTTTTTGTTATCTCTAGCAATTTTTTGGTTTCGGGGGCCACTTCACCCACTTCAAAAGTGTAGGCGTGGTCTCCGTAGAACTTGTTTTTAAGGGCTCCGCAGTCAATAGAGATAATGTCGCCTTCGACCAAAGGGGTGTTGTTTGGTATGCCATGTACTACCTGTGCGTTCGGACTCATACAAAGCGAGTTCGGGAAATCGTACAACCCTAAAAAACCGGGTACCGCACCATGGTCTCGAATAAAGGTTTCGGCAAGGGCGTCCAATTGTAAGGTGGTGACCCCAGGTTTCACTTCTTTGGCAAGCATGCCCAAGGTCTTTGAGACGATCAAAGCGCTTTCGCGCATCAGTTCTATTTCTTCAGCTGTTTTTACGATGATCATAGCCGACAAAGGTAAACATTTGAATACGTTTTTAGCGATGCCCTTAAACCAATGGTTTTTGTGTCATCAAATTGGGTTGCTGAATGCCCATCAATTTTAATATGGTTGGGGCTAAATCACCCAAAATACCATCTTTGATTTCTTTTATATCCTCATCTACCAATATCAAAGGAACTGGATTCGTGGTATGGGCCGTGTTCGGACTGCCATCTGGGTTGATCATGGTCTCACAGTTGCCATGGTCGGCAATTACGATTGTTGAATATCCGTTTTGAAGTGCGGTCAAGATGACTGATTCTGCACAGCTATCTACCACCTCACAAGCTTTTATGGCGGCATTCATATCACCCGTATGGCCTACCATATCAGGGTTGGCAAAATTCAAGCAAACAAAATCAACTTCACCTTTTTTTAGTTCAGGAATGATAGCATCCTTTATGTCGTAAGCACTCATTTCAGGTTGAAGGTCATAGGTGGCGACTTTTGGCGATGGGCATAAAATACGTTCTTCTCCATCAAAGGGAATTTCCCTTCCCCCGTTAAAGAAAAAAGTAACGTGGGGGTATTTTTCTGTCTCAGCAATACGTATCTGTTTTTTGTTGGCTTTTGCCAGTACCTCACCTAAAGTATCTTTGATATTATCTTTATTAAAAACCACATGAACACCTTTGAAAGAAGCATCATAATTGGTCATGGTGACGTAGTACAAATCTAACTTTTGGGTGTTGTATTCGTGAAAATTCTCTTGATTCAGCATTTGGGTCAATTCCCTTCCCCTGTCTGTTCTGAAATTGAAAAAAATGATGACATCGTCTTCTTTGATAGTGGCCAAAGGTGTACCATTATCGTCGGTCATTACAATGGGCTTGATAAACTCATCGGTGACATTTTCATCATAACTTTTTTGAACGGACTTTGAAATATCGGTTGATTTTTCGCCTGTATTGTTCACTAATAGGTCATAGGTCAGTTTGACACGCCCCCAACGTTTGTCTCGATCCATTGCGTAGTACCGACCAATTACTGATGCTATATTAGCATTCTTATCAGAACAGAAATCTTCAAGATCTTCAAGATATCCCTTTCCGCTTTTTGGGTCTACATCGCGGCCATCGGTGAACGCATGAACGAACATTTGTGAAACACCTGCGCTTTCGCCGGCTTCGATCAACCCTTTTAGGTGCGAGGTATGGCTGTGGACACCACCATTGCTTAACAAGCCCAAAAAATGAATTGTTTTGTTATTTGTTTTTGCATAGGAAAAGGCCTCTTGTACGATTTTTTCATCTTTCAGGGTGTTTTCTTTTACCGCAAGATTGATTTTTGCCAAGTCTTGGTATACGACCCTACCTGCACCTAAATTCATATGCCCCACTTCGCTGTTTCCCATTTGGCCTTCGGGCAGACCAACGTTCATGCCATCGGTCAAAAGATCGGCGTTGGGATAATTTTTATAGAGCGAATCTACAAAAGGGGTGTTTGCATTGGCTATTGCCGATATTTTGGGATTGGGAGATTTTCCCCAACCATCCAAAATCATCAAGATTACCTTTTTGTTCATATCAAAAGTGTTTGTTTAATCCGAATTGCTGATAAATAATTCAGGTGGTATGACAAAAGTAGTATGATCTAGATCTTATCGCTAGTATTTCGCTTGCCTTTTTTAAAGAATTGATTTCTGTTTTGACCATTGTTGGCCATGCTTGAAAAATTGACAGGTAAGCAGGCACATCAGATATATACTCATGACACATGAAGACCCGAAGTTTCACCTGCCTGTCCGGTAGGTAAGCGTCTTTTTGCCTCTAACCCACCCGTACCGTTCGGGCGGGCAGCGTTAAAATTATTAACCGTCCGCCCCTTAGGCGGATGCTTTTGCCACCGCTCTACCTCGCCCATAGCTCCCGCTATGTCGTGCCTTGCTAGAAGCTAAAATACGCATCCTAAATTTTCCGATTTTTCATCTGTCATGAGTATGCTGTAAAATGAAACAGAGACTGACCGGTTTCGGTCCTGTGTGGATTAAAGGCTAAGAACAAGTTGATGGTCTTAAAAGTATCGATTGCCCATGAAGCCAATAAATATTGGACTATAGATGTTTGTGTTCCAACAAAAAAACCCGTTCGCCAATAGGTAAACGAGTTTTTAAATCGTGTAAATATTTACTGCAAATAGTGTTCAAGTAAAAGATGTCGTGTTGAACTAGAAATCCCAACCGTTCAGACCCCTAGTTGTTAAGGCGTAAATCGCCAAAAAAATCAAGATAGCGGAAAAGACAGAATATGCCTTTAGCAAAATCACGATCAATTCAGGTCTACAGTTCTCAAATGCTTCCGAATAAAGGTTTCTAAAATGTAATAGTGTTCCCATATAGTTTCTTTTAAATTAACAATCCAAGCTAATGGGTTAAATTGAAGGTAGGAATAAGATATATGGGAAAGGCTAATATACGAAAATATCGCTACTTCACAAGAAATAGAAGCCAATTAACACTATTGCCGACCTTGGTATTTCACAATAGCTTCCTTTATTTTTTCGATCCGGTTTTCAGGGTCCGGGTGCGTACTTTGAAATTCAGGGGCGCGATTTGGCCCTCCGGCGGCCTTCAATATTTGCATGACTTTTATCATTTCATAGGGGTCATAGCCCGATTGTATCATAAGCAGTACGCCTAGATCGTCACTTTCGAGTTCATCGCTTCGACCGTTCTTTAAAAGTGTCGTTTGGCCGATGCCACCAACCAGACCTCCCATATCACCTCCTACAGACGCACCCATCGAAATTGTTTTCCAAAAATCGCCCTCGGCAATACGTTCGGCAGAATGCCTACCGATCACATGCCCAATTTCATGCCCCAATACCCCTGCTAATTGCACTTCGTTCAATTGTTTGAAAAGTGCATAGGTTATGAAAATGGGACCTCCGGGCAGTGCAAACGCATTAATGGTTCGGTCGTCTGCCAATAAGTGGAATTCGTATTTATAAGGGGTTTCGCGAGCGATGCTGTTTTGGATCAATTTATTGCCCACGGCATCCACAAATGCCTGCATACGCTCATCAGGGTATAGGCCACCATATTGTTGTGCTATTTCAGGGGCACTTTGAAGACCAATGGCAATTTCTTGATCGGCAGACATATTTATGGTCTGGGTACGCCCGGTATATGGGTTTTCTTCTTTGCTGTTGCAGCGTTTTATAAAAGCAAAGGCAACTATGGCCAAGCCAATGAATATTCGAATTTTCCAACTTCCTCTTCCCATCTTTTACGGTGTTCTGTTACGTAGGAAAGATACAAAAAGACTGAGAAATCAGAAGTGTTTTCACAAAAGTTCTTGGTTTATGCCCAAAATATTGTTTTGAACATAACTCTTGATGAACCCGTTGGTGAAGTGCTCACTTCCCAAGAACTCTTCCTTTTGTAACAACTGAAGAATATTTTCACGTCTAAATGCGGTCAGCATGGGTACTGATATTGGAGCAAAACTATAGTGCCAAGGTTCGTATTTAAAACCTTTTCGTTTTTTATCGTTGGTATATACAAGATGAAAATCGAATGTTTTGGAGTTTTCATCCATCCACTTTTTAAAATCTTCATAGGGTCCACCAGTCCCGAATTTGGAGGGGTCCAAAACATCGCCCTCGACCTTTCTGTAGCCATCTACAATATCAATATCAGTACCCCAATGATGTCTGCTGGTACCTGGTATGGTCGAATATTCAATGATCTTATCAATGGCGTCAATGGGTTTCATACCCTCTTCTTCGGTATATTTAGAATATTTTCGTTCCCAAATCGATTCTTGACGATTGAAATTTCGGTAACTTGAAATTACTTTTAAATCGATACCATCACTATAGGCCGCTTTTTTCATTTCAACAAAAGCATCGTGAGCCTCTGCCCGTAATTTAAAACCTTCACCAAAAAGTTCAATATCGGCTTTTCCCATAAGTTCTAAAATTGGATATTCAGAATCTTTGGACATGCCCATGTTGGGTACTAGGGCCAAAGCCAGACCCGATAAACTGCTTTTCTTAATAAATGATCTTCTTACCATATCAATATTTTAAATCCTTGTACATTACATAATGCGTACCGATCAAAGGTATGTCAAAAGCGGTGCCAATACTGCAATATCCTGATTTTTCATAAAAACGGACTGCTTTTTCACGGGCGTTCATCCACAATACATCACAACGTTTTTCTTGCAATACTATTTCACCATGCTTCAATAAAAATTTTCCGACACCCTTGCTTTGGTATTCGTTCAGCACGGCCATTCCCCTTAATTGATATGCATTTATCAGATTGTGGCCACTATGGCCGTTTTTCATTAAAGTGCCTACCGCTACCAATTTATTATCAATAAAACTACCGATATGAAGTGTTGTTTCTGTCGTATCGCCATTAAATTGACAGTCAGATAAGGTTTTATCTTTTCTAAGGCACTGTTAAAAAATAACTCATACATTTTAGCTTGTTCTTTTGCTCTTTTTCTGCGTTGTAAAATCTTTAAATAGCCAATGCTATTCGCATCATTTACGCCTTAAAAAAGAACAAAATTACCCTGCCTGCCGGCAGGCAGGTTCGCTAATTCTGCACGATTTATTTCTTAACAGTGCCTAAGAACCAGCTGCCTTGCCGAACAAACTTCTTGAAGCGTGATTATTTTTGTGCTTACTTCCAATACAGACTTCATTTCTATTGGCCAACAAGCTGGTTCATGCTTTAAAAGTAACCAAATAATCTGAAAATTCGACCCATACTCGGTAATAAGATAATGTAGTGGTAAGGTTTGTATACTTCTTTGTTGTGAAAGATCAACATGATGTTTAGTTGTAAAGGTACAAATATCCTTGGTGTGTTAGGTCAATGTCGTAAAGTTTCAAAATGTAGAAGTAAACCCCATCAGGTAGAGATTTGTTTTTTTGGATAACGGCATTTACATTGGCCTTGCCCTCAAATTGGTTTTTATAGTTTTTTTCTTTGTAGACCAATCTTCCCCATCTATTGTAAATATTTAATTGATTGTTTGGTGAAACGGTAATTGCTTCGATTGTCAAGTAATCATTTACACCATTATTGTTAGGGGTCAATAAGTAATTGGACAATGTAATATTCTCTTTGCTCAAACTGCTGCCCAAGGTTATAATTGAATAATCATCGGGGATAAACGTCTCTGAGGTAATATTGCCCAAATCAAAATCGCCGTTGAACGATGTTTTGCCCAAATCTTCCCAAACACCGTTTGTGGTATGCCAGCCTACAACCCTAATGTTTTCAATAGCATCAACGAAGCTTGCTATATTGCTCCGGGCATCCCAACCTATGTTTACGGTAGAGGGTATCTCTGAATCCAAATCCCAAAATTCTTGGGTGCTGACAGCGGTGAGAATATCATTGCGCATATCTGTATCGAAATTGGTCATAAAGGTCGTGGGCGCATTTGGATTTTCATGAAAATAGGCACTTTTTGCATTGGTATTTGGTGTTTGCGATAAAATTAACAAGGGCCTTAATCTATCATCATCGCCAACAGGAAATAAAAATTCACGTTTATTGGCAATGGCAGCGTACCCGTCTATTTTTGTATTATCTCCGTCACCGTTATAAAAAGCATTATCCATATAATCGAAACTCACATCCAACAAATTTCTTGGGGTATGAACGTTGCCCAGAATAAAGTTGCTGTTATTGGTGATTCGAACACCTACCTCTAAAAAAAGATCGTTGGTGACCATAATCTCCATATCGTTGAAGATTGGTTTGAACGCACCCGAAATAAGAATACTATCATCACTATAGAAACCCACCAGACCTTGATTGTCATCGGTGAAGCCATCATTGATAAGGTTATGGTGAAACCCCAAAGCCCCATTTTCATGAATTTTCAGATTACCGTAGTTGTGCACGGCTTCTTGTGCAATGACCATTTGGGAAAAAACCAAGAAAAATGCAATTAGTTTCATTGTGTCCTTAATTTAAGGTTACCGACGATATAAGATCTACTTTGTTTACCGCTATTAGGGATACTGGCGATAGTTGAACGATAGTGGGGTTGTTCATAGTTCTGTTATCATCTTCTAAGGTTGTAAAAGAATAAATGGGATTTGTCCCTGGTGAGGCATCGGTCATACTGATCACCGTTGTTGTTCTTCCGGAATAAGAACCACTGTTATCCATATGTAAACCACTTCCTTCGCCAATTTCTTGTCCGTTTCTAAATACTTTGATATGAGGGTGCGCCCAATGGCTTCCAGTATTGTTCGCTACGGCCATCAAGTCGATTTTGACGTAATCGGGTGATCCCACGAACGAAATGGTACTAGGTGCGGCCAATGACCAGCCCGCATCTGCCCTCGTTTGCTGAACGGTTAAAGTACCATTGGAATGGATGTCTGAATCATTGACCTGTCCGGCCCAAACAGTAGATTGGTCTATTTGAACGGTAGTTGTACTAATAGTACTGTTGAGGTAAGCGCCTCCGTCAGAACCTGGGCTTATATCATTGTTCAAATCAGATGAAACTATATCTACGGTTTGAGCTGTTGCTGCCTCATTCGTATACGTGACAACCCCGGTGGAAGTATCTTGTACTAGATTGGTGGTCGTTTCCGTAGTCAAAGGTAAGGCGACGGTATTGCCCCCTGGACCAGAAATAGTAAGGCTATTTCCTGAAATCGACAAGTTTTGTATCTCGTTGGTCGCATCGGAATCAGCGTCATCAACATGATCTACGTTATCTGAAAACCCTGAGGGTATTCCTATCAAACTATTCCATTGGCCATTAAAGTCATTGGTGCTGTCCAGATCAAGATTGGGCGGAATATTTGCAATATTGCCCCAATTTGGAGCAATACTGCTATTGTCAACTGAAAACGTTGTTCCTATACTGTTTAGACCACTGCCGGCAATATAGACCGTGTCGTCATCACCATCTGCCAGGTCAGCAGGCAGATTGAAAACTGGAGCCCAGTTACTATCGTTGAATATGTATATTTTTTTTTCTGTACTATTATATAAGAGAGATCCTTCAATGGGATTGTTTATAGTACTCAATTCTGCGGTAGTGGCATGGGTGAGCCCTAATAATAGGTTACCTTCTATTTGAGCCGAGGCTTTTATACAGAAAAATAGCATTATAACTAAAAAACCGGTTGTTTTCATGAGTATTTATTTTCAAAGATCGAATATGATGAACATGAACTCAGAATTATATCTTGCCCTATCGGTTCCACCATTATCGTTGTCACCAATAATGACCTCGAAACTTGTTGCGGTCTGGCTGTTGTACGAAATTCCTGGGTCATCGGATCCCGTACCACCCCTTCCAGGTTGGGTAAGTTGAATGATATAGTTTGCGTCGGAGACCATTCCTGCTGGAATATTTACTCGATAACGACCGTTGCCCGCTAGTTTTGTGACTGTAATTCCGGTGCTGGCTTTTACAATAGCACCAGTAGAGGAAATTTTCCCGATACCTTTCACCAAACTTTCAAATAAAGCGCCACCATTGGCACCTACAGAAATATCATTGGTAGCTTCGGCACCAACAACATTGGCGGTTTGATCTGTTGCGCTCTCATTGGTATAGGTAATAAGACCGGTAGCTGTACTTTGTGCAAGTGTTGTTGCCGTTTCGTTCACCGATCCCCCACCATTGCTCAATGAGATAGTGGTTCCCGATTTTGATAAGGTTTGAATTTCGTTTGAGGCATCCGCATCTGCATCATCTGTGTTTAAAGCCGCCAGTTCCGCATCCGTAGCAAAGGTTCCGTTGAGGTCTTGTGATAATGTTCCGCCACCATCGGTTATCTGAATTGAAGTACCGCTTAGTGCTATTCCCGTATTGTGTTCATTGGTGGCATTAGCATCGGCATCCTGTATATTTATGGTGGTATTGTTGCCATTGCTAATTTGGATCTCTACAGTTTCGTTGGCCGTGATTACTGCGCTGTTCAAGTCTTGTTCATCTGTTCCTATAGAAATCGCATCGGCCCAGAGTACCGTTCCCGTATTGTCGGTGGTCAGCACTTGATCATTGGCTCCCGGGGCAATTTTAACCGTAGTGATATTGGCATCTGCTATATCTTCTGTTAGGATGGTAGCGTTAAGGATTTCTACTGTGGTTACCGCATCGTCCTTTAATTCCGAGTTACCTACGGCATTACTTGTGATTTCTGAAGAAGCCACTGAGTTTGGCCCCAAATCCGATGCGGTAATGGAATTGTCCAAAATAATACCTCCTGCACCGCCAATAACTGCACCGTCAGCTAATTTTGTGTTGGTTACAGCATTATCGGCTATGGTGAGTACCCCAGTATTCGAAATGGTCGCATCACCGCTGACGACTACGGCTGTAGCTGTATTACCTGCATTACCCATAAAAATATTTCCATCTGCGAGGGTTTCAGGTGTTGAAATGGCATTATCCACATAGGTCTTCACCGCCAGTTCGGTGGGGAACCTGGTACCGGTGGCATCGGCAAGTGTAACGTCGGTGGACTTGTTGGCGGCATCCTCCTTGAGGGCGATGGCGGTATCGGCATCCGCCTCGTTGGTGTCGACATCGGCCTGTATCGCGGCCTCCGCTGCCAGTGCCCTAGTTTCTTCCGCTGTGATAGCGGTTGTATTCGCCGCAATATCGGTATCGTTGGAAGCGATG
>JAJRSY010000142.1 GCA_024278565.1 Bacteroidota bacterium | reverse complement strand
CGGGCTTTCGAATACCAAGGTCGTCGAAAAATATTTCATTGAGCTCATAATCGTAATTTTGGCCGGTATGAACCAAAATATGCTCAATGGCTTCGTTGGCATCCAAGGCGTTCAATACACATGAGAGGCGAATTATTTCAGGTCGTGTTCCTACTACGGTAAGTACTTTTAGTTTTTTCAAAGCTCGATTCTTAGGGTTCGTTATTTTTTATTATAAAAATTGCAATTCAATACTAAAATTACAATTTTGACTACTGACTACTGACTACTGACTACTGACTACTGACTTCGACTGCGCTCAGTCTGACATTACTAATTACTAACGTCCAACTTTGTATCATACGTCTTCAAAATAGGTGTCTGGATCATCTTGGTCATAGGGTTCGTTAATCCAAAATAAGGTGATTAATTCCTCATTTCCAATATTTTTAATGTTATGGGTGTGCCAAATTGGCATATCAACATAGGCGGGTTCTTCGCCATCAAGATAATAATCAATGACCTTGTCGGTGCCAATTTTTCGCAACTGTATCAATGCTTTACCACTAATCACCGCAAAACGTTCTGCTTTACGGGTATGAAAGTGGTTGCCTCGTGTAATGCCCGGTACGGTGGTGGAAAAGGAGAATTGGCCACTTGTTTGTGTTCTTGCAATTTCAACAAAACTGCCCCTAGGGTCTGTGTGTTTTGTGAATTTTACTGGGTAATGATCTTCGGGCACATAGCAGCGAAATGTGTTGAACAATGCCCTTTCAAAAGCATCTTCTAAATTAGGAAATATACCGTTACCCATATAATCTTCTTTATAACGATTCAGTAAAGCAAGAATTGATGATACCTTATTTTTACAGGTAGGTTCTATACGAACTTCAAAACTTTTCTCGCCGAGTTTGGTCGCATCTACAGTGTTCTTGGCGGCATCTATAAAAATACGGACAAGCTCGTTGATATATATCAGACCAACTTCACCGTCTTGAATTATGGTAGGTTCTTCACCCCTGGCCACTTTGTGACAGAAAGTGGCGATTACTGAATTGTAATTGGGTTTTCCGAACGGGCCAAAAACATTGGGTATGGTGAGTGATGTGAACTTACCGCCACTTTCAGCCGCCCATTTCATAAATTTTTCCTTTCCCTCTTTCTTTGATTTTCCGTATAAATTATCACGGTCTTCTTGAGAAGAGGAGGAGAAGATAATATGTGGGGTTGCCCCTTTGTTTTTGCAAGCATCAATTAAAACATCAACAAGCTTGAGGTTGGTATTGTATATGACATTTGCATCGTCATGCCTGTTCATTGCGGCCAGGTGTACGATGCAATCACATTGCACAACAAATTTTTCGAGGGAATTTTTGTCGTCGAAAAATTTACGTTCAAAAGGTATGAGTTCAACGGTTTCATCTAATAAAAGGGTGGTATAGAGGTGGTTGCCCACGAAACCTGCTTGCCCGGTAATTCCTATTTTTTTCATCCAACATCATTTTTTTTCATTTCCGCAAACCTGCCTGCCGGCAGGCAGGGGCAGAAGTCTTTCAAAGTTTCAAATCAATCGCTTCTATATTGGGAAGCCTTTACTGCTGAATTGCCCCTTTGTTTCATTGTCCTCCCTTAATCCCTCCGAAGGAGGGAGACTTATCTCGTATTTTGTAAAAGGACTTAGACAATTACACCTCTGGATCCTTGTTTCAAAAGGAAAACACATACTTGATGATTACCTCCTTTGTTTTTTAAAGTCCTCCCTTAATCCCTCCTCCAGAGGGAGATTTGCTTCTTTGTTTTTTAAACAGTCTTAATGTGTTTTCGCCTTTGGTTTCTTGTTTCAAAAGGGAAACACCTTTACTTGCTGAATTGCTCCTTTGTTCAGACCTCCCTTAATCCCTCCGAAGGAGGGAGATGTTTCTCGTTTTCGAAAATAAATTTGGATAATTCCACCTCTATTTCGAGCTGTTTTTTAACTAAACTATGTTCACTGTTCACTGTTCACTGTTTTTCGTTGTTCGTTGATGGTTTCTCGTTTGTTTGTAGATTACCATAAACTATTGTCAACTGTTCACTGTTCACTGTTCATTCCATTTCCATGTATCTTCCGAAAAACGATAATCATCTTGTTTTGATTCTTCCAAAGAAAAATTGGAGAAAACCAATAATTTTGAATTTACCTTCCCAGCTTTGAATCCTGTGGCGTACCCACCTGAAATCTCCAATATTGAAGGGTTTTCGGCCTCTAAAATAAATTTATCCGGTACTAGGGTCTTTGATGGGTTTTCAAAATCATCTAATTTAATTAGATTGACAATGAAAGCGCCCGAATTACAATAGAACCATTTTTTTTCATTTTTATGGCCCTGCCACGCACGAACGGTATCAGTGTCATTGGGTGCGATTTCATAGAGCCTAACAATCTCGCCCATATCAAAGGCATTGAAAAAATTCAGTTCGCCCCTTTTGTCAGAAAATCTTGATCCCTGTATATGATTACTAAAAACCATTTAGAGGTTTTCTTTGATATAATCTAAATTCAATAAGGTCTGTTCTAATTCTTCATCGGTGAGTTGGGTAGTATTATGCGAGTGATAATCTTCTATGGTGCTCGTATCGGTCTCCCCTTCTGAGAAGTAGCGGCTATAGTTCAAATCTCTATTATCTGCTGGTATGCGGTAGAATTCACCCATATCCTCAGCTTTTTGCATTTCTTCTCGGGTACATAGTGTTTCATATAATTTTTCACCATGGCGGGTTCCAATGATTTTAATATCGTTGTCCGCTTTGAAAATTGACTTAACGGCATTTGCAAGATCACCAATGGTACTTGCCGGGGCTTTATTTACAAAGAGATCGCCTTGGTTACCGTGTTCAAAGGCAAACAATACCAGATCTACGGCATCATCCAAAGACATTAAGAATCGCGTCATTTTTGGATCCGTTATGGTCAAAGGTATTTTTTCTTCAATTTGTTTGACGAATAATGGAATCACCGAGCCTCGTGAGGCCATAACGTTACCGTATCTTGTCAGGCAAACAATGGTGTCATCGTTCGGTATGTTTCTAGATGCAGCAACGGCCACTTTCTCCATTAATGCTTTACTGATCCCCATGGCGTTGATAGGGTAGGCGGCCTTGTCGGTGCTCAAGCATATAATACGCTTTACGTTGTTGGCAACTGCCGCATCTATCGTATTTTGCGTTCCAAAAACGTTTGTTTTGGCGGCTTCTATAGGAAAAAATTCGCAAGAGGGCACTTGTTTCAAGGCCGCTGCGTGAAATACATAGTCCACACCCCGCATAGCTTTGGCGATACTGTTGTAATCACGAACATCGCCAATATAAAATTTGACTTTTTCGTTTTTCAAGTGATTACGCATATCATCTTGCTTTTTTTCATCACGAGAGAAGATGCGAATTTCTTTGATGTTGGTATCAAGAAAACGGTTGAGAACGGCATTTCCGAAGGATCCGGTGCCTCCTGTTATTAGAAGTGTTTTATTTTTGAACATTATTTAAGCTTTGTTTACCCCACAAAAATCTAATAATATCTTATTTGATTTGTGCGGTAATGTTTTAAATTCTTTATGTGCTACTAGGTAAACGATAATATCTGCATTTTTGTAAGCCTCTTTGAAGTTTGTTAGTTTAAACACATTATGTTCTGAAATATTTGGTTCTACAATATAATATTCCTCATTATTTGAATTCTGTAAAACCCGTTGTACAATATATTTAGCCGGCGATTCTCTTAAATCGTCAATATCAGGTTTGAATGCAAGACCCATCAATGCAATTTTCGCCTTTCGCCCATGTTCCAATTCAAATTGTAATTTTACATTTTGGACTTTTTCGGCACACCAGAACGATTTGTAATTGTTCACTTCGCGTGCGGTGCCTATGATTTTTGATTCCATTGGAAAATCAGCGACGATAAAATAGGGGTCGACCGCAATACAATGACCCCCAACGCCACAACCGGGCTGT
>JAJRSY010000141.1 GCA_024278565.1 Bacteroidota bacterium | reverse complement strand
TATTTAGATGAGTATAGCTACCGCCTAAATAGGTCGATTCACAAGCAAACTATATTTGACAACCTAATTAATAGAATGATAAATACTCAACACATAGGTTATCAGGAAATTAAGATAAGAAGCTAACTTGACACCTCTATAAATACTTATTAACTGTGATAGATAGCCAGTGCTAATATCATATTTATCGGCAACTGTTTGAAGTGATAAATTTGGGTTTGTATATAATTGTTGCTCCTCTATCTCTGAAACCATTTTCTCAAATAATCGCAACCCTTTCCCTTTACTACCCATTGGAGTAGAATGACGATTAGAAAACTCTATAGTCTTCTTTCTACTACGAATAAACTCTCGCTCTCTTGCAATTTTCAACTCCATGACGCCTTTGTTACCAATCCAATAGATAACAATAGAAATACCAATCCATAAAGGGTAATATGTCTGAAAGGAATGCTGCCCCTTCAAATAAAACAATTGAGTTGTCAACACCCATATAGCACAAATTGTAATTCCTATGATTAAAATTTGCTTTAGCCAAACAGTATTTACTTCAATTTTCCTATTGTTGAGGTTAGATACTTTACGCTTTTCATATGAAAAAATTTTCATGAAAATCAAGATTATCAACAACAAGGAATAACTTATTGTCAAAACCTCTGCGATAAAATTATATCCAGTTAATCGAGGGTTTTGTATTTCCATCATATAGGTAGAGATTTGATACATCATACCAAGAAAAAATGGAGCCATTAATAGTAGAATATACTTTTTGGCAACCCTTTGTTTCAAGTACCCACATATAAACAGGAAGAAAAAAGGAAGTATAAGTAATTCAAATTGAACATAGAACACTTTGGGCACTTCATATCTCTCCCTCAAACCAATATCAATTAACCAGTATTGCAAATTACTTAGGGTCATTGATAAAACAGTAAACATTAAAAAAGTACGTGTTCTGGATGTATATTTTTTATTTAAGAGGATTCGTGTACAAAAAACCAACCCATAAATGATACCAGAAAAAATAAGTGTGTTAAAAAAATTATAGTTTAAAGCACCGTTCATTATATGAATATCGGAAAATTATTAGTCACAGCATAAGTATAGCTACGAAAATTCCATTAAATCAAAACGTAGAATAATTAAAGGGCGTAAGAAATGTATTCGCAAATAAGAAGCCTAATACTTAATATCGTTCCAAGTACTGGAATAAAGTGGCGCTATTCTATTAAGCGTCTCCTTTAACTTAACGATATCGACCTTGGGACCATCTGAAAAGATATTTTGGATCTCATCGGATTTAGCATCAAAAAATGTGGAGATCAAAAAGGCGTTGGGCCTTCTTTTTATCATTGTTTCGAACAATTTCATAGTGCCGGCAATTACCTGTTTTCCCGTACTGTTATTGTCACCTAAAATATCCAGCCCTTTTCTATGGTAGTTGTACATGGCCACCCTATATTCTCTATAGGTGTTCGATAACAGGTTATCGACCAAATCAAATCTACTACGATCATTATCTGCGGTATGCTCCCATCCTTTTGAGTTGGTTCCCTGCGCTTGGGCGACTATTTTTCGTGCAATCTTAAAATTATCGGTACCGCCTTCCAAGGCAAAGGTATCAGCATCAAGTCCCAACATAATGTAAACATAATATGCCACTACACTTACCAGATTTGATTCATGCACGTTTACATTGAACACCATAGGCTGAAATTCAATATACTCAAAGGTAAATTGATTGTCTTTATAGTTAAATACAGGTGTTTCGTAAGAGGTATTGAAAACGGGCCTTGAAGATTGAATTTGAATATTGCCCTCAAACCTATTACTTTCAAACTTGGTTATGGTTATGAACATTTGGCCATTGACCTTCTCGTTATCGGTGTTCTTTCTATTTGTCCACTTGGTTTTGTTCACCAAATCATTAAGTGCGCGCTCCAAGGTATTGAAAACCTGTTGGTTGGTTTGTGATACCTGATCCGAATTTACGGTAACCGTACAATTCAATTCTTGGGCATTTGCCCCAAACGAGAACACAAAACAAAGAGTGGCTAAAATAAGGTTACGCATGAATTCTACTTAATATTTCTGAAAAAATATCGACGGCAACGGCCGCCTTACTTTTTAAAGCAAACGTTTTTATATGTAAATTCTTATCTATAAACGTTATTTTATTGGTTGGCTCTCCAAAACCGGCCCCCTTATCGTTCAAAGAATTGAGTACAATAGCATCGAGATTTTTCTTTTTCAGCTTCCCTTTGGCGTTTTCTAGCTCGTTTTCGGTCTCTAGGGCAAAACCTACCAAATACTGATTTTTCTTATTTTCTCCCAAGGAAAAAAGAATGTCCTTGGTCTTCATCAGTTCTATGGACAGTTCACCACTAGATTTTTTAATCTTCTGACCCGCTGGTTCTACGGGCCGATAATCAGCTACTGCGGCGGCACAAATGGCAATATCAGCGTCTTTGTAATGTGAATGTACTGCATGGTACATTTCATCGGCGGAAACTACTTTTACCAGCGTAATCAAATCATTGGAAACACTGAGGTGCGATGGGCCAGAGACGAGAACAACAGTGGCACCAAGACAGAATGCTTCGTTAGCCAATTCGTAACCCATCAAACCTGTGGAATGGTTACCGATAAACCGAACAGGGTCAATAGATTCAAAGGTAGGCCCCGCGGTTATTAAAACTTTTTTGCCTTTTAAGGGAAGCCCTTCGGATAAATGTTCTTTAATAAAGTCAAGAATATCTTCAGGCTCTGCCATTCTACCTTCGCCATGGAGACCACTTGCCAATTCACCGGAAGCTGCCGGAATCATTATAGTACCAAAAGATTGTAGTTTGTCAAAAGAAGCCTTGGTCGTTGGGTGCTTGTACATGTCCAAATCCATGGCAGGGGCAAAAAAAACGGGACACTTTGCCGAAAGGTAAGTAGCCATCAACAGGTTGTCACAGATGCCATTCGCCATCTTTGACAAGGTGTTCGCTGTTGCTGGGGCAATGAGCATCAAATCGGCCCAAAGACCTAACTCTACGTGGTTGTTCCACTCCAACGTGCCGCTTTCTTCATTGACAAAAGCCGAATGTACGGGGTTTTTAGAAAGGGTCGCCAAGGTAAGTGGCGAAACAAAAGAGCTGGCACTTTCGGTCAAGACAATCTTGACCTCGGCACCAGCTTTTATTAACAATCGAACAAGAAAGGTCATTTTGTAAGCAGCTATTCCCCCAGTAATACCTAAAAGAATTTTTTTACCGCCCAGCATTACCTTATTGATCTTTCTCTGTGTTTCTGTGGTATATTTTATCAGTCAACCACTCCTCTACCGCAAGCGAATGCGGTTTTGGTAATTTTTCGTAGAATTTAGAGACTTCAATCTGTTCTTTGTTCTCAAAAACCTCTTCAAGACTATCGCTATAGGTTGCAAACTCTTCCAATTTCTCAAGAAGTTCTTTTTTGATCTCTGAATTGATCTGCACCGCTCTTTTAGCAGCAATGACTATAGCCTCGTATATATTATTCGTTTCTTTATCAAAATCATTTCTATTGATCGTTTTCGTCGAGATAGAAGCTTTTGAATTCATTAGGTCGTTTGTATTCATAGTAACTGAGTGTTTATTTTGTTTCCTTTATTGTTGAACTACCAAAGTCGAGCATTTCTTTTTCGATTTTTTTAAGCAAATTGTCCGCCTTCTTCGCAAATTGGGTGTCTGGGTATTTCTTTTTCAAAATTCCATAGGCATCCTTTGCGCTCTTAAGACGCTCTTTTTTTAATCGATCAAGACTGTTGACCGCCAAATGGGTAAGCGCATCTACCTTTAAGAACAAGGCTTCTTCACGATAAACCGACCCAGGGTGATCAGATGCGAAATTATCTAGAGCAGCGATTGCCGATTTTAAGACAGTTAGGTCAAACTCACCTAACTTATCGAACTGTTTTGCTATCTCAAATGCCTTTCTTTCTTTTTTTGTTGTCAAGGTTTTGGCCATTTTATTGGCTTCGTCAAAAAACTCAGAATCAGGGTAGGTATTGATGTAACTTTGTAATTTGACCAAGGCCTTTTCTGTATCTGTCTGATCTAATGAATAATTCGGAGAGAGCATATAAAAACTCTCCGCCACTAAAAAGGCGGCTTCCTGAACTTTATCACTTTTGGGGTATGATTTTACAAAACGCTCGAACTGGTAACTTGCCATATTATAATCTTCTCTTTGAAAATAGGTATTGGCCAAAAAGAACATAACACGCTCACCCTGCGGCTTGCCTACGTATTTTGGTGCTATTTGTTCGAAGAGTCGATTTGAACGTTTAAAATCTTTCGCCTCATAGTATTTTTGTGCCAAATCATATTTTGCCTTAACATCTTCGTTTTTAAGCACCTTTTGGTACTCATTGCACGAACTGAAGACAGCTACAAAAATCAGAATTGGAATAAATCGCTTCATTCTTAAAAACATTTTGCAAAATTAGGGATTATCAACGGATATAAAAAACATTTCACTAGGCTAAAATAGTACCGCACCACCATAATTGCACCGTATTTGGCGAAGTTTTAACGCTATTGATTCAGTAGAAAGCAACCATAATAGCACCATACTTTTACATTTGCCGACCATAAAATTCAAACATGCCAAGTACTAAAAAGAGGTTATGCGAGTGAAGAAATATCAAAAAGCGTCTTATGCCGTAACCTTCATAAACGGTTTTACAAAAGCAGCTATTTTTTCTTTCAACCCCTTGGTTGCCTCTACCAAAGGTAGTCGCACCACTGCACTTGAAAGCCCTAAAATTTCAAAAATAGATTTTATTCCCGCCGGGTTTCCTTCCCTGAAAATAAGATCCATGCCATCCTGTAGATTGTTATTGACATTATGGGCTTCAGCTTCTTTTCTTTGCAGCGCCAAATTGATCATCTTCGAGAATTCAAGCGGCAGGCCTTGGCCCAAAACCGAAATCACTCCCGACCCACCGGCCAAAACAGTCTCTAATGCGGTTTCATCGTCTCCTGAGATTATATGAAACCCATCGGGACAACCATCAATAAGTTGTTTTACCTGCACCATGTCGCCCGATGCTTCTTTGACACCAACTATATTTTCAAAATCATTGGCCAAACGAAAAACAGTGTTCGGCAACATATTGCTTCCCGTTCTGCTCGGTACATTGTATAGTACGACCGGTTTTTTAGCGACTTCTGAAATAGCTTTAAAATGTTGATAAAGACCCTCTTGGGTAGGTTTATTGTAATAAGGCGTTACAGATAATATGGCATCAAAATCATCAGATTCCAACGATTTGAACTCATGTACTACCCTATATGTACTATTTCCACCGATACCCAGCACAAGGGGCAACCTGCCAGCATTGGTCTCCACTATTGTTTTAATGGCCACCTTCTTCTCGCCCTTGCTCAAGGTAACCGATTCAGCCGTGGTGCCCATTACCACCAGATAGTCAACACCACCATCGACACAATAGTTTACAATACGCTCTAAAGCATCGGTGTCAATCGAAAAATCATCATTAAACGGGGTAACCAAAGCGACGCCCGTACCAATCAATTGTTTCATCGTTCAATTTCATTTAGAACCTTCAAATACTTTTTCAGTTCTTGTTTAAACGTCTTAAAATCTTTAATGGGTGAATCTATTATCAAATCATTGAACCTTGAATCCACTTCCTTAAATCCTACCCTTACTCTCGCCTTGGTCTTTAAACTCATTAATTGCAACATCAAATTTTCCTCGGTATAGTAGTTGACCAACAAATCGTATTCCCTGCTTAAAAATTCAAGTACGTAACTGTTTTCTATGTCTCCTTTCCAACCCAGGTCCTTATCGGAAAAAACGGGTGTGGAATAGGGCGAATTCTTGTCATAATACTGTTTGTACCCAATAATCTTGACCGCATTGGGCCGTATGGCAAACTCTTCTACAAAGTCAAAGAATTTGTCTGCATCGTCAAATTTATCAAGATCCACCAAACAGGCAATTGAAGTGATGCCCTGCGTTCGTTTTACCTCAGCAAACGGCTTCTTAAGTTCTTCCTTTAAAAATTTAAGACTTGATTTTTGTTTGAACTTCTCTTTTATTCCCTTAAACATGTATTTTTACCTTTACACAAATGTAAAGAATATCAACTCATCTATTCGAGTGCAAGATAAAAACTATAATGATTTTAAAAATTAAACATTTTGTTGTATTTATAACAATTATTCAAATAGTTTCGTGCAAGAACGAAAACGGTAGTTTATCACGAATCACGGCCGAACAGATTTCCATAGACAGTACTTTGACAGCCATCGACTCTATTGAATCTTATGTTTCTCCGTTTCGAAAACGTATCAATGAGGTGTTGGACAGTACTTTGGCCTATGCCCCTCAAATGATAACCAAAGTGGACGGTACATACAATACCTCAGCAGGAAACCTAATGGCCGATATTGTTTTATCAGAGGTGAACCCTATTTTTAAAGCTCGCACAGGCCATGAAATCGATTTTGTATTCTTGAACCACGGTGGCATACGTGCCATTATTTCTTCGGGAAATGTATCTGCCCGAACTGCCTACGAAGTAATGCCCTTCGAGAATTCAATAGTCGTTGTGGAACTGAAAGGGGAAACCGTATTGAAATTGGTAGACTTCTTGATCAACTCTAAAAGAGCGCACCCTATTGCAGGCATACAGATTATCATTGATCGCACAGACCAACTAAAATCGCTTAAAATTCAAAACGAGCCGTTTAACAAAAATCGAAATTACTTTGTGGCCACCTCTGACTATTTATTGACAGATGGGGGTGATATGATTTTCTTTCAAGACACGTTGAACTCGAGCAATACCGATTATTTAATACGCAATGCCATGATCGACCACTTTAAGAAGGTAGACACCCTCAAATCGACCGTGGACGAACGATTTATCAAAATTCAGTAAAGACAAAAAATGCAACGAAGAAAATTCATAACAAATTCAGTTGCCTCATCGGCCTTTGTAGGTTTGGGCGGACTAGCTCTTAGCTCTTGTTCTCAATCAGCAGAAAAGCATATTACCATTCTTCATACCAACGACGTGCACAGTCATATCGATACCTTTTCGAAAGATCATTCTTTTTACCCTAATTTGGGAGGTCTTGCCCGAAGGGCCTCGTTGGTTAATTCGATTCGAAAAGAGAATCAGAATACGTTGTTGTTCGATGCCGGTGATATTTTTCAGGGCACCCCGTATTTCAATTTTTATGGTGGCGAGTTGGAGTTTAAACTGATGAGTATGATGAAATACGATGCAGCCACCATTGGCAACCACGATTTCGATAATGGGTTAAAAGGTATTTACGCACAACTGCCGCACGCCACATTCGATTTCTTATCTGCAAATTACGATTTCCGTAATACGGTTTTGGACGGGCATACAAAACCCTTCAAAACCTATCTTTTAAATGGTATAAAAATAGGGGTCTACGGCCTAGGAATACAACTCGCTGGCCTGGTCACCAAAATACTGTATAAAGAAACCCGGTATCTCAATCCCTTTGAAATAGCCTTGGATACAGAACGCACCTTGAAAGAAGACGAACATTGCGATCTCGTCATCTGCCTATCTCATTTAGGGTACGCATACGAATCTGAGAACAAACCTGACGACCTGACCCTCGCCACCAAAACCAAATACACAAACCTCATAATTGGCGGGCATACCCATACCTTTTTAGACAAGCCCACAATTGTCAAGAACATGAACGACAATGAGGTACTCGTCAATCAAGTAGGTTGCTTTGGCATTAATCTGGGCCGTATCGATTTTTATTTTGATAGTGCAAACAACAAGAGGTCAAATGGGGTCTCGATCACCATATAATCTTTTTATCAAATGATAACCATTAAGAGAACCAAATCTAATGATTCTGATTTTATAAAACTGGTTGCGCAGCTCGATTCAGAATTAAGCGAACGCGATGGCGAAGACCATGCTTTCTATCATCAATTCAATAGCATTGACACCCTCAAGCATACGGTAGTTGCCTATATGAATGAAAAACCAATGGGCTGTGGGGCAATCAAGGCCTTTGATTTGAACACTATAGAAGTAAAACGGATGTACGTCACCCCAAAAGCAAGGGGAAAAGGCATCGCGACAACAATCTTAAAGGAATTAGAGCTTTGGGCCAAAGATCTAAACTATACTAATTGTGTCTTGGAAACGGGCAAAAGACAACCTGAGGCCATTGCATTGTATGAAAAGAACGGGTATACCAGTATAGCCAACTACGGGCAATATAAAGGCATTAAAAACAGTGTTTGTTTTCAGAAAAATGTATCTTTCAAAAACTGAGACTAAAAATAAGACGCAAAAAGAAAACAAAAAATAGCTGACTCATTTTCAAACAGTTTCATAAACCAACACAAATAAAAAAAACAATTCTAATTATCGGTATTTTCCTTTGCTTCACTGCATCCTTTTATTCCCAAGAAGAGAGCCGCCAATATTATCAGTTGAAAACCTATATTTTTGAAACCGATGAACAAATTCAAACTACCGATACGTACCTAAAAAATGTATATCTGCCCGCTATAAAGAAATTGGGCATTTCACCAGTAGGTGTTTTCAAACCCAGACAAACGGATTCGACTACTCCCAAAAAGACCTGTGTTTTGATTCCGTTTAATTCTTTGGATGAATTTGAATCGTTAGGCGACAGATTATCGAAAGATCAAGAATATACTATGGCCGGAGCCGACTATTTGAATGCTGCACACGACAATCCGCCCTATCGCCGGATCGAATCAACTCTTTTAAAAGCCTTCTCCGATATGCCAAGGCTAAAAACCCCAAAACTTGATAGTCTCCGTAAAGACAGAATTTACGAATTACGCAGCTACGAATCTTCCACCGAAAAAATCCATAAGAACAAAGTGGATATGTTCAACGCCGGTGGTGAAATCAAGCTTTTTGACAAATTGGGCTTTAATGCCGTGTTTTATGCCGAAGTGATTTCAGGAGGCCATATGCCCAATTTGATGTATATGACCACACATGCAAATCAAAAAGATAGGGATGCCAATTGGAAAATGTTCGTAGACGCACCCGAATGGAACACACTAAAAGCCATACCCAAATATACTCATCACACATGAAAAATCGGATAATTTAGGATGGGTATTTTTGTTTCTAACAAGGTAAAATTTATCGGCATAGCCATAGCTATGGCTATAAATTTTTCCGCCGATCGGCGGAAAAAGAGCAAGCCTGCCTGCCGGCGAGGCAGGCGGAAATTTCGGGTTTTAAAGTGGCAGGAGTATATATCCTACAGAGTATTCCGATTACTGATATGCCTCGCTCTGCGAAGTTTGTAACTTCGCTGCTGTACAATAGTTTACCAAGATACGCTGCCAAAAACTATTGGATTTTAAAACTTCGAGAAAAAATAAATTCGTATACACATGGTAGCTTCAAAAAAGTATTTGTCTTCGAAAAAAAATAACGTTGTAGCCTTACTAATTAAAAGTAACGTTCATCAATGCTACTTGGGCGGGGGTCTTTCCTTCTTCAATGGCAAACGTGATATACAAGGTCGATCGCTCTGTGACTTTGGTGGCCAAGGGCAAGGTGATCTTGGTATTTGATTGTCCGTTTCTGGGCTTTGACATCGTTCCCTTGGCGACCACTTTTCCATCAGGTGCATTTAAACGAGCTTCAAAATCATAGCTGTGGTTGTGTAGCTCACGCCAACCTACATTTAGCGTGATGATCTTTACTCCCGTTAAATCAATGTCATTTAGTTCAAACCAGCCTTCGGTTCCTGCAAGTAGCAACAGCTCTTTACCATCGATCTTTACTGCGGGCATACCTTTTGTTTTGGTCGCTTCTGAAAACAATATGATATTGCTTGACAAGGCCACGGATTTCGCCCCGGTCAAGGGAATTGCACCTTCAGCACCGCTATCGGTATAACTAGCGGTCAACACCAATACCTTGCCTTGGGAATTCGCTTCGGCAATTACCGACCCCTTGGGCGGCAATGAGGGTTTTTTGTTCTTATCACCCGCCAAAGACTGAATGTACATCGTAATTTGTCGAGATTCTTCGGCAGTGATATTCGTATGCGCTGGCATCATAACCTCGCCCCAAACACCGGTGCCACCCGCCACTATTTTATTTTGAAGGTAGGCCATGGCCTTTGCATCATCTTTGTATCTATTGGCAACATCAATATACTTGGGACCAATGGAAGCCTCGTCTTCTTTATGACAGGCCTTACAATCCATCGCAAGGGTTAGGGCTTTGCCCATCACCGTTTCTGAAACCTGCTGGTGCCCCAGTGACATGACCACCTTGTCCATTCCTTCCAAATAATCAACAGACACGAATATATTGGAGGGATCAACGTTGCCCTCTGCATCTGTTACAGTTACCTCGTACGCAACAGGCTTCCCTGGAATGTAAAAGGAGGTATTACCTCCTGTTAGGCTAATGGAAACCTCAGGTCTAGCGTTTCCGGAAACTACTGAAACGGCCTCACTCCTAACCGATTCGGTTTGACCATCATTGACCTCTACCGAAATATTGTACTGGCCAGCATCTTCATAGGTATATGAAATTTCGGGCTCTTGGGTCTCCTTGGTTTCTCCATTCCCCATATGCCAGACATAGGTAATTGGGTCTTTCTCACGATCTACCGCTTCTACCCTTGCGGTAACGGTTAGGGGTAGTTTTCCTGAGGATCTATCCACAACTAGTCCATTGATTATGGGTGGGCGGTTTCCACCATTGAATTCAATATAGCCCAAACCTGAATTTTCATTTTTCGAGAACCAGCCACTGCCATATTCCAAAAGGTACAATCGCCCATCGGGCCCCATTTCCATATCAATGAGATTGTTGACCTTGATATCTGAAGCAAAGGGTTCCATTTTATTTACGCTTCCGTCTTTGAACAGGGTAAGGGCTTTCATCCAACCACGCATCCAATCATAAATAATCACCTTACCGTCATAATACGAAGGGAGTCCGCCCCCATTCGGGTATTCGTCTGAATAATAGGTGGGTCCCGCCATGGCATTTCGCCCACCACTTGTCAATTGCGGAAAGTCAGAAGTATCAACATAGGGGTAATATGCATACGCACCTTGGGCTGGCGGAAGCTCGGTCAAACCTGTATTGTTCTTTGAATCATTGATCGGCTTCTCAGGGTCAAAGGTGACCCCACTTTCACCAGTTTCGTAATCGAAATCAACATAGGGTTTATTATCGCCTATGAACAATGGCCAACCGAAATTACCCGCCTTACGGGCTTGGTTCATTTCATCGTAACCCCTCGGCCCACGGGTCGCAATTTGGTCTTCCCGGGCATCTGGTCCCACATCGCCCCAATATACATATCCTTTTTTCGGGTCGACCGATATTCGAAACGGATTTCGATGGCCCATGGTATAAATTTCTGGTCTGGTCTTATCGGTCCCTTCAGGAAAAAGGTTTCCCTCTGGTATAGCGTAGCTGCCATCTTCATTGACCCTAATACGCAAAATTTTTCCTCGCAGATCATTGGTGTTGCCTGCTGAACGTCGTGCGTCATACTGCTCGTGACCGGGTATATCGTTCAAGGGCGCAAAACCCTTGCTCACGTATTTCACCCCTTTTTCATTGAATGGGGTTGAGTTATCTCCGGTGGACAAGTACAACAGCCCATCGCCTCCAAAAGCGATCGACCCTCCGGTATGGCAACATACTTCTCGATCTGAGGGAACGTCAAGAATCTTTTGCTCAGAATCCTTATCAAAGACCCCGTCTTTAAACTTAAAACGTGCCAGCCGATTTACCGATTCGCTGCCCGTAGGGGCGAAGTACACATATACCCAATTATTAATGGCATAGTCAGGATCTTTTTGCAGGCCCAACAATCCTTCTTCCGCATTTACGCCCGGCGTATTCAAGGTTTTATGATATACATCAAAATGGGCGACTTGGGTCAGTTCTTTGGCAGCGTCACTGTACAGCATGATTTCCCCTCGGCGCTGCCCGATCAGCACATCGTTGTTCGGAAGGACGGTCATTTCCATCGGCTCAAATAGTGCTCCCACCAAGGACACTTTAGAAAAACGATCCATTTCGGGTGGTAGCTGAGAACTTGCTTTGCTATAATCTAAATTCTCGTTTTCGCCTATGGCATATTGAATGCCCCCCAACAAATGCTTTAAAAAACCATCTTCGGTATAACTCTCATCGGTATGCCCTGCCCCAGTGTAAAAAGAACGGCCACCATCATATTCGTGGTACCATGAAATAGGGTGAAAATTACCGTTGGCACCACCTTTATAGGTAGACTCATCAAGGGTTACCAATACATTTACATCAGGGTTTATGTTCTTATAGTTGTACAGTTCATCGTTTCTGCGCCAAACCGAATCGGTGAAAAACTCGGTTGCGATAAAATTCTTGTCTTTAATAACAAAGTCGGCTTCTGGTGTACCTGATGGATGACTGAGAAACTGTGCCCCTACCAGTTTGGTGTACCAACCCCAATCATACTCTGTATCGGTGGCTGCGTGAACTCCCACAAAGCCACCACCTGCTTGTATGTAGCGTTCGAAAGCAGCTTCTTGCTTATGGCCCAATACATTCATCGTAGTATTTAGAAATACAATCGCCCCATATTGGTTCAAATTTTCTTCATTGAACAATTCGGCATTTTTGGTAGTATCGACCTCAAATCCGTTTTCAGCGCCCAGTTTTTGTATGGCAGCGACACCTACAGGTATAGAGGCATGTTCATAGCCCATGGTTTTTGAGAATACCAGAACTCTGGGTTTTCCCTCTCGTTTGTTCCCACACGATGAAATTACCAAAGCGAACAATACAAGTAATACTGTAACAATTTTTTTCATGTATTTTTAACCTTATAATTTTGTTTGAATTATATGCTCAGTTTCTAAAAATAGACATTCGCGTTTGAAAAACTATAATTCAAAGGCATTAAGCTATTTTTAAGAGGAAATGTTGATATACGGATTACGCTTATGAAAAATAAACAAGATCAAGAATACTGGACAAAACGCTACAAAGAAGAAAGTACCGGGTGGGATATTGGCCACCCCTCTACCCCATTAAAAACCTATATCGATCAATTGACCTATAAAAATAGTTTGATTCTAGTGCCGGGTGCCGGCAATGGCCATGAGGTTGAATACTTGTTTCAAAAGGGGTTCCGCAACGTTTATATCATGGATATTTCCAAAATTCCCCTAAAGCGGTTTCACGAACGAAATCCTGATTTTACAGCTTCCCATTTGTTGCACGAAGATTTTTTCGAGCATCAGGGGCAGTATGATTTGATTTTGGAGCAGACGTTCTTTTGTTCTTTTGTTCCGACCAAAGAAAACAGAAACGCCTACTTTGAACAAATGGCAAAGTTATTAAAGCCCTTGGGCAAGTTGGCGGGCCTGTGGTTTGATTTTCCCTTATCGGATGATATGGAAAAACGCCCTTTTGGGGGTTCCAAAGAATGCTACCTCAAACATTTAGAGCCTTATTTTAAGGTACATTCCTTTACAAATTGTTATAATTCCATCCCCAAGAGAGAAGACAATGAGCTTTTTGGTGTTTTTATTAAGAAGTAAGAACCCAGCATTTCACAGGCCTATTTTCCACTCAGGTCTGCCCTGTTGCAACCGCTAACCAATTTTCCGCTGTTCTAAAGGATAGAGATCTGACCAATACCACAGTCTATTGTAACTAAGAACAAGGTTACAATTCTTAACTCCTCTCTCCCAGCTTTTAGTGTCGTGCAAGTCATCAAAATCGCAAAACCCCTAACGAGGAAGTACAGGGTGCACGACAAATTTCCCTTTCTGTTCAATAGAATACCATTTTACCGGATTGTCCTCCCCCGACCCCTCCAGAGGGAGGGGGGCAGATCCTGCAAAAGCCGGGGGGTCATAGGTGTCGAGAAACGGTTCCCTCCCTTCGGGGGAGGGTTAGCCTGCCTGCCGGACAGGCAGGGGTGGGGACGGCTCCAAAGTGAAACTGTCCAGATCTGTTCGGTTTAGGGAAATTTGT
>JAJRSY010000140.1 GCA_024278565.1 Bacteroidota bacterium | reverse complement strand
GTTCCCCCATAGGGGTTAGGAGGCTGCCCCCTCTAGCTCCCCTTCAAGGGGAGAACTCGTACTCTTGTGGTTTTTGTTGTTCATTTTATTTTTTTCTAAAAAAGCATAAATAGCTCTATTTGAGATAATAAGTTCCCCCTTCGGGGGTTAGGGGGCTTGGAGAACTTTTACTCGGTTGTATGTTTTTGTCGTTCATTTTGTTTCTTTCTGAAAAAGTGCACCATGTTTCTCAATGGCTCTCTTTGAGGTAATTAGTTCCCCCATAGGGGTTAGGGGGCTGCCCCCTCTAGCTCCCCCTCAAGGGGAGAACTCGTACTCTTGTGGTTTTTGTTGTTCATTTTATTTTTTTCTAAAAAAGCATAAATAGCTCTATTTGAGATAATAAGTTCCCCCCTTCGGGGGTTAGGGGGCTTTTATAACACCCCTTTTGTGCTTGGTAAAATCATTTTTTCAACATCTTGTTTTATCGCCATTTTAATTGATTTGGCAAAGGCCTTGAAAATGGCCTCAATCTTATGGTGTTCGTTGGTTCCTTCGGCTTTTATGTTCAGGTTGGCCTTGGCCCCATCGGTGAACGATTTAAAGAAGTGGTGGAACATCTCGGTCGGCATCTCCCCTATTTTCTCTCGTTTGAACTCCGCTTCCCAAACCAGCCAATTTCGGCCGCCGAAATCAATGGCTACCTGGGCCAAACAGTCATCCATAGGTAAACAGAAGCCATATCGCTCTATACCCAGTTTGTTTCCGAGAGCCTTATTAAATACCTCTCCTAGGGCAATGGCGGTATCTTCAATGGTATGGTGCTCGTCAACTTCAAGATCACCTTTCACCTTTATGTCAAGATCCATTTGACCGTGCCGAGCCAATTGGTCAAGCATATGGTCGAAAAAAGGGAGTCCGGTTGAAATGTCACCTTTTCCCCTGCCATCAAGGTTCAGTTTGATCTGAATATCGGTCTCATTGGTCTTACGGCTGATTTCTGCCGTCCTTTCCGTTAGCTTTAAAAACGCGTATATTTTCTCCCAATCATTGCTTTCTAAAACGATAACTTCATTAAGTTCTTCACGCTTTACGGTAATTTCACGGGTTCCTAAATTGGTGTCGTCATTGATGAAAATACCTTTTGACCCCAGATTTTTGGCGAGTTCCATATCGGTCAAACGATCGCCGATTACAAAAGAATTGGTCAGATCGTACTCTTCTGAAAAATATTCTTTCAATAAGCCGGTACCGGGTTTTCGGGTATCGGCATTCTCATGAGGGAAGGTCCTATCAAGAAATACCTTGTCAAAAACCACGCCCTCATTTTCAAAGGACTTTAGAATAAAATTATGTACGGGCCAAAAGGTCTCCTCTGGGAATATATCGGTCCCCAGCCCATCTTGGTTGGTGATCATGACCAGTTCAAAATCAAGCTCTTTGGCGATTTTACCTAAAAAGGTGAACGCCTTGGGGTAGAATACCATTTTTTCAAAGGCATCGATCTGCTCGTCTTGGGTCTCTTTTATAAGTGTGCCATCTCGATCGATGAACAAGACCTTTTTTTTTGTTGTACTATGCTTCATACTAAAGATTTTAGAACTTCGATCAGTTTTATATTTTCATTTTGGGTGCCAATGGTAAACCTTAAGGTGTTTTCGCAAAGTGGTTGGTTGCCGCGATTGCGAACCACAACTCCCCTTTCAAGCAATTGATGGTAACGTTTGGTCGAATCATCTACCTTTACAAGTATGAAATTGGCATCGCTCGCATAACATTTTTCAATAAAAGATAGATCAAGCAATGCTTTAAATAACAACTCCTTTTCTTTTAGTAATGTAGCTATTTCAGTTTCTACGTACTCAACTTCTTTAAGACGGTTCAACGCTCTTTGCTGTGTTAGTTCGTTAACATTGTACGGGGGTTTGATTTTATTCAATACCGTAATTATTTCTTTGGATGCCAAACAGATTCCCAAACGAATTCCTGCCAGACCATACGCTTTTGATAGCGTTTGGGTAACAACCAAATTTGGATGATCTGATAGCTTGGCGACCCAACTTTTGCTTTTAGAGAAATCTACATATGCCTCGTCTATGACAACCAGACCATTGAAAACATTAAGTAATTGATTAATTTTCTCTTCGGAAATACTATTGCCCGTCGGATTGTTCGGTGAACAAATAAATATCATTTTGGTATTGGTATCTACCGCTTCAATTATTTTATCAACATTGGGCTGAAAATCACGGGTCAGCAAAACCGTTCTGTTCTCAATGGCGTTGATGCCCGACAATACCTGATACATACCATAAGTGGGCGGAAGCGTAATTATATTGTCTTCTTTCGGTTCGCAAAATGCACGAAACAACAGATCAAGCACTTCATCGCTTCCGTTACCAAGAAGAATGTGGTCAGGCCCAATACCCTTTTGTTCCGCCAAAACCGTCTTTAGACTACGTTGCTGCGGATCAGGATACCGGTTTACCCCATTTTCAAACGGATTCTCATTCGCATCTAAAAAAATCATTTTTGAGCCATCTGAAATATATTCATCACGTGCCGATGAATAGGGCTTTAGGCTTTTTACATTTTCTCTGGTTATGTTATCGAGATCAAACATTTTCAATTACAAATTGTGTTTTTATGTGTATTAGAACGAACGGATAACAACTTACTTTAAACTGTCTAATCGTAGGCTGACGGCATTTTTATGAGCCTGTAAACCTTCTGCTTCGGCCATTAACTCTATGGCATTCCCTATTTTTTGAATTCCTTTTTCGGTTATTTTCTGAAAGGTGATGGTCTTCATGAAACTATCTAGATTTACCCCGCTATATTGTTTGGCATAACCATTTGTTGGTAGGGTATGGTTGGTGCCCGAGGCATAATCACCAGCACTCTCAGGGGTGAAATTGCCTATGAACACCGAGCCTGCATTTTCAATATTGTCAATAAAATAGGTTTCATTTTCCATGCAAACAATAAAGTGCTCTGGGGCGTATTCATTGATAAGATCAATCGCTGTAGCCTCGTCTTCCATATAAATCAACTTGCTATTGTCAATCGCTTTTTGTGCAATTTCTTTACGGGGCAATTTCTTGATTTGGGCGGCCACCTCCTTTTCAACGGCAGCGAGAAGCTCTTTTGAGGTGGAGACTAAAATCACCTGACTATCGTCACCATGTTCGGCTTGGCTCAACAGGTCTGACGCTACAAAAGCAGCATTGGCAGTATCATCGGCCACAACCAACAGTTCACTAGGCCCAGCGGGCATATCGATCGCCACACCGTGCTTGGTGGCGATTTGCTTTGCAACGGTGACATACTGGTTTCCCGGACCGAATATTTTATAGGCCTGTGGCACCGATTCTGTACCAAAGGTCATTGCCGCTATGGCCTGAATGCCACCTATCCTGAATATTTTGGTCACTCCACATAAATTCGCCGTATATAAAATGGCAGGGTGTATGCTGCCTTTGTCATAGGGCGGTGTACACAATATAATTTCTTTGCATTCTGCAATAGTAGCCGGTACGGCCAACATTAAAATAGTTGAAAATAAGGGAGCCGTTCCTCCGGGAATATAAAGTCCTACCTTTTGAATGGGCTTTTTCTCTTGCCAACATCGAACGCCTGTGGTTGTTTCCACCACTATTTTATCAGTTTTCTGTGCTTTGTGAAATTTTTCGATATTATTTTTGGCAAGCTGTATCGCTGCTTTCAATTCTAGGGGAACCAAGTTTTCAGCCTTTTCGATTTCTGATTTTGATATTGAAAAATCATCGACCGCAACATTATCGAATTTCTCGGTATACTCTTTCAGTACTTCGTCTCCACCCAATTCAATCTCTTCGAAGATAGTGGTTACTATTTTTTCAATATCAGCTAGGCTTTTGGTCGGTCGTTTTAAAACGGATCTCCAAGTTTCTCTCTCTGGGTTATAAAGTGTTTTCATCTTAGTTATGTTGTAAACCTCATTTTTATGGAGGTTTTAACTGTTCTTACAGTACCATTTTCTCAATTGGGCATACCAATATGCCCTCGGCTCCCGCTTGTTTCAATTCATCGATAACCTCCCAAAATCTATCTTTGTTCAATACCGTATGTATCGAACTCCAGCCTTCTTCGGCCAGGGGCAATACAGTAGGACTTCGCATACCGGGCAACAATTTTAAAATGGTATTTAATTTGTCATTGGGGGCGTTTAAAAGCACGTACTTTGATTTTCTGGCACGTAGCACTGATTGGATTCTGAACTGCAGTTTCTCAAGCAGTTTCTTTTGCTCTAATGCAATTTTTGGTGAAACCGCCAATACGGCCTCACTTTTCAACATCACCTCTACCTCTTTCAAGTTGTTTTTAAAAAGGGTACTTCCGCTAGAGACGATATCACATATTGCATCTGCCAGACCTATATTCGGGGCAATCTCAACAGAGCCATTAATAATATGAAGATCGGCGGTTACCCCTTTCTCGGCTAGATAATTATTTAGCGTATTCGGATAAGATGTTGCAATACGTTTTCCCTCAAAATATTTTACAGAGGTATAGCCAATCGATTTCGGAATGGCCAATGATACCTTGCATTTTGAAAACCCCAACTTTTCGGCAACTGTAATATCCTCCCCCTTTTCAATCAAAACGTTTTCACCTATGATGGCTATATCTACAACGCCATCTCTTAAATACTGGGGTATATCACCATTTCTAAGATAAAAAACCTCCATGGGGAAATTTCGTGAAGACGCTTTTAATTGATCTTTTCCGTTGTCAATTGAAATACCACAGTCTTTGAGTATTCTGAGGGAATCTTCATTCAATCTACCTGATTTTTGAATGGCAATCTTAATTTTAGTCATACTGCTTTTATTATCATTTATTGTTTTTGCCCGTTCGTGATGACCTATTGTTCATCGCACACAACCAAAACAAATTAAAAAACCCGTTTGATTGCTCAAACGGGTTTTAAATATCTTGTACTACTACAATACATTTTCACCTCGCTTGATAGCAAGTATAAAAATGATGATGTGTAGTCCTGTTTTTCATTAGGGCGTAAAAGTACTCTTTTTTTTTAAGTTTCAAAACAATTGTTTAGAATCAAACAATTTAACCTTTGAAGTATGTCTTACGAAACAACGAACTAGTTGTTGCCCAAAATCAAGGGCAAACCTGCTTCACCGCCACCAACGATCACCACTTTTGTGTTTGGTGATTGGGCCAATTTTAAAGTAGCGTCAATACCCTTGTCTTGAAGTATTTTATCGGTCAACGAGGCACTTAGAATCTTATTGGCATCAGCCTTGCCTTGAGCTTCGATCGTTACTTTTTCAGCTTCTTTTTTAGCGGTCACCAATCGAAATTCATACTCTAAAGATTCTTGTTCTTGCTTTAGTTTACGTTCTATGGCATCTTTGATTGTACTGGGTAAGGTAACATCACGTACCAGTACTTGGTTCAACTGTACATTTTGATTTTCTAAAATTTTCTTGGTCTCTTCAAATATCTCATCTTGAATAACATCTCTCTTGCTTGAGTACAACTGTTCTGGGGTATAACGACCCACTACGCTTCTTGCAGCACTGCGAATAGCAGGTTTGATGACCCGATCCAAATAGTCTTTCCCCAAATTTTGGTGTAAAAACCCTAATTTTGCACGAACAGGTTGATACCAGGCTGAGGCATCAATTTGAATCTCTAGTCCGTTTGAAGATAATACTTTCATTTTTTCGAACAATTCTTGCTGCCTCACCTCATAAATGAAAACCTTGTTCCAAGGAGCTACAATATGGAAACCTTCATCCATGGGTAGTTGATCTGTAACAACACCGCCCCCAAAAGTTTTGTAAAGCACGCCTGCTTGACCAGAGTCGACCGTGACCGCTGATTTCGATATTAAAATAACCAGTGCGATTAATACAAAAATGACGGGGAGTGCAATTTTTGGTAATTTATCCATTGTGTTCTGTTTTTAAGTTAGTCCGTTATATTTTCTGATGAACCATTCAAGGCTCAAGGCAATAACAATGATAGCTAAAAGTATTCTAAAATCTATCAAAGATACGACATTTTTGGTGCTTTTTTGTGTGGGTGCAAATTGTTGGTTTTCGCCTAAATAGCGAAAAAGGGAATCAACTTCGTTCGGAAAATACAACTGCCCATCTGTAGATTGGGCCAACTGCCCCAATTTTTTATAATCGGTTGATTGAATTTGTTGTTCTACGTCAAAATCTAAAATGGTGAAGTTTCCGGTTTTTGAAAGGCTTTCATTTTTCACCGTTACTTTAAAGGAGTACAACCCTGCCGGAAGGTCAGTTAAACCAGCCTCGTACATATTTTCTTTAAGAAGCATAGGTATTTCCTTTGAGGTACTATTCTCGTTACTTTTTATTGTTATAACAAGATTGGCGTTGGTATCAAATACAAAGGCCTCGTCAAAATAGGTGGCTGTGACCCCTGTCTCATGGCTTCCTTGATAAATCGATCGATACGCTATATTCAATCGATTTCTAGGTTTGGTCGTTGACAGATAGAGCATCAATTTACCTATAAATTCATCAAAATTGTCAAAACTCTTGTCATTTCGGTAGCTCTGCATACGCCATTTCCAGATGTTTTCCCCAAAAAGAACAAGTTCTTTTCCTTTTTCAGTATCCAAGGAAAGCAGTAATGGAGATTTCATGGTTTCACCAAATAATTTCATATACAACAATGGTTCACCATCTATTAGTTTGACCGCACCCGCACCGTTGTTCAAAGGAGGGTAATCGGTTACCGAGAAATTTGAAATATCAAATTTAGAGAAAGCAGCGTTTAGAACAGGAAAAGTTTCTTGCACAGGATACCCTCCGTTGATCTTATAATTGGACTGAATGCTATTGAGGAAATTCCAGTCGATGACCTCTCCGGTAATTGTAAATATGCTGGCCTTGTTTTGTTGAATGTACTTATAAATTGGTTTAAAGGATGCATCAGGTTGATAGAGAATAAACACATCTACATCTTCAAGGTCTTTTAAATCTATACTTGGTCGCATAACTCTGACCGAGCGTTGCTCATTGCTCTCGATTGCCTTTTTCAAAGCCCCAAGATCAGGGTGGGTCAGATTTGAGATTATGGCAATGTTGGTTTTTTCGTCGATTACCTCTACGGCTATGACTTTACTGTTGTTGATACTATTGCGCTCGTTTTTTATAGGACTTACGCTCACCTTGATCTTCATTATTCCAACGGAGTTCGCTTTTATCAGTGTATTGATTCTCTTGGCACTAGTGTTGGCCGATAACGTAATGCGCTCTTTATAAACACTTTTTTCGTTTACCAACACATTCACTGTTGAGGCAACACTACCCGTGCCTTCATAAGAGGTATAAATTTCAATGGGATATTTATTTTTGAGAAAAGCATACTTATTGGTATTTACACGATCGACACGAATATCTTCATAGGTGGTTGTGTCACCAATTGCAATCGGATAAACGGGAAACTTCGATTGCCTGCCATAAAACCCATAATCTGCACCCAAGGTCTGATTGCCATCGGTCAACAGAACAATCGCCGTTTTTGTGTTGGCATAAATTTCATTGAGAGCTGTCAGGGAACTGGTTATATTCGTGTTCTTCTCTTTGAAAGACAAGCTGTCAGAAGTGTTTAAAGCAGCTCCGAAGCGGTAGTGTTCTACATTAAACCGGTCAGGAAAGCTATTGTTTTCATTTATTTTTTTTAGGATCGCCCGAATTTCGCTTTGCGAAGTGCTGACAGAGGAAGAATTGTCACTAAGTACAATAAGATTTGTTTTTTCGAGGGTGTATTCATTCTTTGAAAACTTTGGGTTTATCAGCAGTAGAAAGAGCCCGAACAGTCCTGAAAATCGTAAAAAGGAAAGAATTATACTAAGGTTGCCTTTTCTTTTGGCCTTGTGGTAGTATTGAAATAATACAATGAAAAGTGCAGTAATAGCGGCTAATATGATAAATAGTACGGTTTTAATTTCCATAGTGTATTGACCAACAGTTCATGGGATACAACAGTACGATGACCAGATTGAAAACATACGCATTTTCCATGCAGAACAAATGACCACCAAAAATTAATCAGGTAAGCATTCCCCCATCAACATTCAGTACCTGCCCTGTAATATAGGCTGACAGATCAGATGCAAAAAACAAGCAAGCATTGGCTATATCTTCAGGCAATCCCCCCCTTTTCAGCGGAATCGCTGCGCGCCATTCTGCCACTACCTTTTCGTCGAGTTTTGCGGTCATTTCCGTTTCAATGAATCCTGGGGCGATGGCATTGCAGCGTATATTTCTAGAACCCAATTCAAGAGCAACGGATTTTGTAAACCCAATCATTCCGGCCTTTGAAGCTGCATAGTTCGCTTGGCCTGCATTACCTTTTACCCCTACAATACTGCTCATATTGATAATTGAGCCCTTACGTTGCTTCAAAAAGGTGCGTTGTACTGCCTTGGTCATGTTAAAAACAGATTTTAGGTTGATTTCCATAACTTTGTCGAAATCTTCCTCTGCCATGCGCATCAGTAAATTGTCTTTGGTGATACCCGCATTGTTGATCAATACATCAATACCGCCAAAATCTTCCAATACTTTGGCCACCAAGGTTTCCGATTCACTAAAACTGGCCGCATTGCTTTTGTAGGTCTTCGCCTTTACCCCTTTGCCAATCAACTTTTTTTCTAGTTGCAAGGCAGGCGCCTCACTCGAACTATAAGTAAAGGCCACGTTGGCACCATGTTCAGCAAATACCTCTGCTATACCCATGCCTATACCTCTACTTGCACCTGTAATAATCACATTTTTTCCTTCTAACAATTTCATTTCTTATGAGTTTGCACAGTTCTAATTCAAATATAGGTTTTGTTTCATATAAAGGCGAAAAAAAAATCCTGTTTAAACCAGATTTTCAGTATAAACAGGATTCGTTTCTTCATCTTTTTAAATGAACTGCACTTTTCATCAAATGGCTACCCCATCACCTCTTTTACTTTTTTCCCGATTTCGGCTGGTGAGTCCACTACATGAATACCGCACTCCCTTAAAATGCGTTTCTTGGCCTGTGCGGTATCATCACTACCACCAACTATTGCACCGGCATGCCCCATGGTTCTACCCACAGGGGCGGTTTCACCAGCGATGAAGCCAATAATGGGCTTATCGCTACCACTTTCTTGGTACCATTTTGCGGCATCGGCTTCCAATTGCCCTCCTATTTCACCGATCATTACCACACATTTGGTTTCTGGGTCGTTTATCAATAATTCTACGGCTTCTTTAGTGGTGGTTCCGATAATAGGGTCTCCGCCTATACCGATCGCTGTTGTGATCCCCAGCCCTTGGCGTACTACCTGATCGGCAGCTTCATAGGTCAAAGTGCCCGATTTGGATACGATGCCTACGTTACCTTTTTTAAAGACAAAGCCGGGCATGATGCCCACTTTGGCTTCGCCAGGAGTAATGATCCCTGGGCAGTTGGGTCCCACCAATCTACAATCCCTGTTTTTTATATAGTGGGCGACCTTGACCATGTCGGCCACGGGTATACCCTCTGTTATGGTGATGATCACCTTTATGCTGGCTTCGGCAGCTTCCATAATAGCATCGGCAGCAAATGCAGGTGGCACAAATATAATAGAAGTATCTGCGCCCGTTTTTTCAACAGCATCGGCCACTGTATTGAAAACGGGTCTTCCCAAATGTTCTTGCCCGCCTTTACCGGGTGTTACGCCACCAACGACATTGGTACCGTATTCGATCATTTGCTCGGCATGAAAAGTACCTTCACTGCCCGTAAAACCCTGTACTATGATTTTGGAATTTTTATCTACTAAAACACTCATTGTAAAGTTGTTTGTTAATGTGTTAAATGATTATTTTTTGTTTTGCTATTTCTACAAAATTTCATTAGGTCGAACAAAAATAAAGGTTTGAAAACAATCTCTAGCCGAATCTTACTTAATTATTCTTTCAATTTTTCTAAGATCTCAGGAATTTTTTTTACGTACGCCAATTGTTTCAGTTTTTCACGAGATTCCTCTATAGGTGTTCCGAAGTAACTTTTGCCCCCTTCAACAGATTTTGTTACCCCTGTCTGCCCCAAAATAATGGCCTTTTTTCCGATGGTAATACCACTGTTAGTGCCTACTTGTCCCCAAATGGTAACCTCGTCCTCAATAATCACGCATCCGGCAATACCGGTCTGTGAAGCGATTAAGCACTTTTTGCCGATTACCGTATCGTGCCCAACCTGAACCTGATTGTCCAACTTCGTTCCTTTTTGAATGGTAGTGTCTCCAGTAACCCCTTTGTCTATGGTGCATGATGCGCCAATCTCAACATTGTCTTCGAGTACCACACGACCGCCCGAAACCAATTTATCAAAACTCTCAGGTCTGTTTTTATAATAAAAAGCATCTGCCCCCAGTACAGAACCTGCATGAATGGTAACATTGTTACCTATAACACAATTATCATAAATTGTTACATTGGGGTGAATACGGCAATTACTGCCAATCACCACATTATTGCCTATGAACACATTGGGTTGAATTACTGTATTTCGACCTATTTTGGCTGTAGATGCTATTAATACCCCAGATTTCTCAAAGGGCATGAAAAAGTTGGTAAGCACATTAAAATCTCGAAACGGATCGTCTGAGATCAATAGGGCTTTTCCTGGGGGACATGCTACTTGTTCATTGATTAAAACTACAGAGGCTTTTGAATTTAGCGCTTTGTCATAATACTTCGGATGGTCAACAAAAACAATATCACCGGCAACCACGACATGAATTTCGTTCATTCCCAAGATTTGAAAATCATCAGCACCAATATAGTCTGAATCGATGATCTTTGCGATTTGTTTTAACGTATATACTTTGGGAAACTTCATTTTAAAAAGGGTGCTGATTTAATGAAGAATTTATTCCTTGACACGCTCCATATAGGAGCATTTTTCGGTATCGACCTTGATTTTATCGCCTTCGTTGATAAAAAGGGGCACGTTTACTTCCGCTCCCGTTTCAACTTTTGCCGGTTTGGTGGCATTGGTTGCCGTATTGCCCTTTACACCAGGTTCGGTATGGGTAACTTCCAACACAACACTTGCGGGCATATCTACCGACAAGGGCATACTGTCTTCGGTATTGAAAAGAATGGTAACCACTTCACCTTCTTTTAAGAGGGCAGGAGCATCTAAACTGCTTTTTTCAAGTGTAATCTGATTGTAATCTTGGGTGTTCATAAAGTGATAGGTGTCACCCTCGGCGTAAAGAAATTGATATGAACGGGTCTCTACCCGCACATCTATGATCTTGTGCCCTGCCGAGAATGTATTGTCTATTACTTTTCCGGTGGTTACACTTTTTAATTTTGTTCTCACAAAGGCCGGACCTTTACCTGGTTTTACGTGTAAAAATTCGATTATTTTGAAAATATCGTGGTTGTACCTAATGCACAACCCTTTTCTTATGTCTGATGTTGATGCCATAATTGTTTTTAATTGTTGCTAAAATACCCTTTCATAATTCCTCTTTGCGAATCTCTTATAAATTGTAAAATCTCATCTCTTTCTGGCGAGGCATCCATTTCTGCCTCAATAATTCTGACAGCCTGGGTGTTGTTGTAATTTTTTTGATACAAAATACGGTAGATGCTCTGTATCTCACTTATTTTTTCAGAAGCGAAACCCCTGCGACGCAGCCCTATTGAATTGATGCCCACATACGATAGGGGTTCTCTTGCGGCCTTAACATAAGGGGGCACGTCTTTACGTACCAATGACCCCCCGGTCACGAATGCATGTTGCCCCACTGATACAAATTGATGTACCGCAACCAAGCCAGCTAGAATGACATTGTCACCTATGGTTACATGGCCAGCTAATGTTGAATTATTCGAGAATATACAGTTATTGCCTACCAAGCAATCATGTGCTATATGGCAGTAGGCCATAATCAAACAGTTTTTTCCGATAATGGTTTTCATTCGGTCCGAAGTGCCCTTGTGAATTGTTGCACATTCCCTAATTGTTGTATTGTTGCCAATAACGACTGTAGTTTCTTCTTCGTTGTATTTAAGATCTTGGGGCGCCGCCGAAATTACCGCACCGGGAAAGATGTTGCAGTTTTTTCCGATTCTTGCCCCTTCCATTATGGTAACGTTCGAACCGATCCAGGTGCCATCTCCTATCCGTACATTATTATGAATAGTTGTGAATGGCTCCACCACAACGTTTTTTGCGATTTTGGCTCCTGGGTGTATGTAAGCTAGGGGTTGGTTCATTTTATTTTCTTTTTACTATTTGTGCCATCAACTCAGCTTCGCACACCAATTTATCATTAGCGTAGGCATACGCCTGCATATGGCAGATACCTCTTCTGATCGGGGTGATCAAACTACATTTAAAAATCAATGTATCACCGGGCACTACATTTTTCCTGAATTTCACATTATCGATCTTCATAAAAAGGGTCAGGTAGTTCTCAGGGTCGGGAACGGTGCTCAACACAAGGATCCCGCCCGTCTGAGCCATGGCCTCAATTTGCAGTACACCGGGCATTACGGGCGCACCCGGAAAATGACCAAGAAAAAAGGGCTCGTTCATGGTTACATTTTTCATTCCTACCACATGACTGTCGGAAAGTTCCAATATCTTATCAATAAAAAGGAACGGCGGTCTGTGGGGAAGCATGTCCATTATTTGGTTCACATCCATCAATGGGGGCTGGCTCAAGTCAAATTGGGGTACCTGATTGCGTTTTTCGGCCTTAATGATCTTTGTCAATTTTTTGGCGAACTGGGTATTCACCAGATGACCGGGTTTGTTGGCTATTACCTTGCCCCTTATTCTGGTGCCGACCAATGCCAAATCACCTATGACATCCAATAATTTGTGGCGTGCCGCTTCATTGGGTTGATGAAGTGTCAGGTTATCGAGTATTCCGTTTGGTTTTACAGAGAGTTTTTTTCTATCGAAAGCCTTTTCCGATTTTCTCATCGTAGATGCGGAAATCTCCTTGTCAACGTATACGATGGCGTTATTCAGATCGCCCCCCTTTATCAAACCGTCTTCCAACAGCATTTCCAGTTCATGTAGGAAGCTAAAGGTACGGGCATCGGCTATTTCGGTTTTAAAATCAGAGATGTTCTCTAAAGTGGCATTTTGGGTGCCCAATACCTTGGTTCCAAAATCGACCATTGCCGTAACCTGATAGGAATCGGCGGGAATTACCGTGATTTCGCTTCCAGTTGCCTCATCTTTGTAAGAAATGACCTCTTTGACCACATATTCCCATCTATCCGCTTCTTGTTCCTGAACCCCTGCAATCTTAAGGGCTTCAACAAAGTATTTTGAAGAACCATCCATAATCGGGGGTTCCGGCGCATCAAGTTCGATGAGCACATTGTCTACCTCCATACCCACCAAAGCTGCAAGTACATGTTCCGAAGTCTGGATCTTAACCCCGTTTTTTTCAAGGTTCGTGCCCCGTTGGGTATTGACCACATAACTGGCGGCGGCTTCTATTACAGGTTGGCCTTCCAAATCAACTCTTTTAAAAGCATAGCCATGGTTCTCAGGGGCAGCTACAAATTTCATTGTTACGTTTTGCCCGGTATGAAGGCCAACCCCCTTTAAGATAACCTCTTTTGCAATGGTTCTTTGTTTCTTATTTATTGTTGTCACTAGTTGTTTTTTTTATCCAATTCATTAATTTGATCTACAATTGACGGCAAATTTTTAAAATGAACATACGATTTATAATAGTCACCAAAATTCAATGCTGGCGAGCCTTGTAGTTTTTCACCATTCCTTACATTTCTACCAACTCCTGATTGAGCCTGTATACGCACGTGGTCGCCAATCGTAATGTGACCTGCGATACCAACCTGGCCCCCGACCAAGCAATGCTTTCCTATCTTTGTGGAGCCTGCTACCCCGGTTTGGGCAGCAATTACCGTGTGTTCTCCGATTTCAACGTTGTGGGCAATCTGGATTTGGTTATCCAACTTTACACCCTTTCTCAAAATTGTTGAACCCATAGTGGCCCTATCGATGGTTGTATTGGCACCTACATCTACATCATCTTCCAATATTACATTACCAGTTTGGGGTATTTTACTGAATACCCCATCTTCACCAGGGGCAAATCCGAAGCCATCGGCCCCCACAATTGCGCCACTATGTATTACGCAGTTGTTTCCTATATGTGTTTCTGAGTGGATTTTTGCCCCCGAATGTACGACCACCCCATTGGCCAAGACCGCATTGTTGCCTATATACACATTCGGATATATCTTAACATCATCACCGAGCACCACATTATCACCAATGTAGGAAAAAGCGGCGAGGTAAATATTTTTACCATAGGTAGCGCTTTCTGATATAAACACAGGTTCTTCGATTCCGGATTTCAAGGTTTTTGTCAGGTCGTAATATTTTAACAATTTTGAAAAAGATTCGTAAGCATCATCTACTTTTATAAGTGTTGTCAATACAGACTGTTCTGCAACAAAGTCTTTGTTCACAATGGTTATTGAAGCTTTGGTGGTATATATGTACGGAGTGTATTTAGGGTTTGACAAAAAAGTCAAAGCTCCTTTTTCACCATCTTCGATCTTGGCCAATTTATGAACGGTAATCTCAGGATTCCCTTCGACTTCGCCCTCTAAAATACCCGCAATTTGACCTGCTGTAAAAATCATGGACACAAAAGTAAGAAAAATAGGTTAATGCAATCCAACAATATTCAATGAAGCACAAAAAAATGCAGGTGGCCATCAAAAAACACAAGACCGCTACATTGTTATACACTAGATAGTAAGATTACCTGCTTCCTATTTGACAATCTTACCTAATATTATCTATTCAACAATTAGAGGGCTCTTATACCATGGACTCTTGTTCAAAGTGAATCTTTTGGGTAACAGATGTAATGCTTGACCACCGTTTTCGAGAGCGCTTCAAGGTTTAATTGGTCCGAGGCCTTGGCAACATCAGTAATTTTACCACTTTTTCTGAGTATGTTTATATTTTGCCGGTCAGCGTCGTATGCCTGGTTTTCAATTTTGCCTGTAAATACAAAGTAACCTGCCTCTTCATCAGAGAGCCTATATTTTGTTTTGACTACTTCAAAATGCCCCTTAAAAACGGTGATGTCAATTGGTTTGTTCTTTAGCTTTATTTTTAAGAGCTTTCTGTTGATTACCATCTGACATAACCGCGACAACACAAAATCATCGTGATACTGCCAAAGCTTGATTGCGGCCAATACATCAATATCGTCTAGTTTTGAAAATTTTTCCAAAACAGTTGCATCAAAATTATCTTTGGTAATCTTGTTGGTCATAAAGAAAAGCAAAGGTCCTCTGCAATCTAGTTCCACTCCTTTTTTTAATAAAACTTTGGCTCGTTTCAATATTCGGATCAATAGTTGTTCGGCAATTATCCCGGTTTTGTGCAGGTACACTTGCCAGTACATAAAACGCCTTGCCATCAAGAATTTTTCAACTGAGTATATTCCTTTTTCCTCAACTACTAGATTGCCATCAACTACGGTCAACATGGTCAGTAGGCGTTCTGAACTAATATTGCCCTCGGCAACACCGGTATAAAAACTATCCCTTCTCAGGTAATCCATCCGGTCCATATCCAATTGGCTGGAAACCAACTGATTTAAGAACTGTTTTGGGTATTCACCCTTGAATATTTGTATGGCAAGCGTTAAACTTCCGTTAAACCTTGAATTTAATTCCTCCATAAAAAGCAAGGAAATATGTTCATGGTGAACGCCCTCTACAATACTATTTTCCATGGCATGCGAGAAGGGGCCGTGACCGATATCATGCAATAAAATAGCACCTAAAAGTCCATGTTCTTCCTCTTTTGTTATTTCAACTCCTTTAAAACGAAGCACTTGTAGGGCTTGTTGCATTAAATGCATGCTGCCCAAAGCGTGATGAAAACGCGTATGATGGGCACCAGGGTACACTAAATAAGAGAGTCCCATTTGAGAGATTCTACGCAGCCTTTGAAAATAGGGGTGCGCTATTAAATCAAAAACCAGGGTATTGGGTATTCTAATAAATCCGTAAATTGGATCATTGAAAATCTTGAGCTTGTTTGATTCCATCAAAAATGCCTGTGTTTTTGGTAACTAATTAGTATCGCAAAGTTATTAAAAGCAAAAGTATCTAGTGTTAAGTTAAGAGACTGTTTTGAAATATGTCATTAGTCTCGAGACTTCAGGAGTTATAGCCTATTTTTCCTGCCTGCCGACAGGCAGGAATGTAGAACTAGGCAACCCCGAAGTTTTGGGGTTAAGTATCTGCCTAAGGCGTACGGTTCATCACGAACCCTCAGGATTAACGACGTTGTGCGCAAAAAGAGGCTATAAGAAAACAATCGAGATATTTCAAAACAGTCTCTAAGGTAAAAACAAAAAAGAACAAGACTTGGCGCAACTTTTATTAGTAAGGCCTGTCAAAGTTTTAGCTAATTCAATGATAAAAAAATTATAATTTGGTCAGTACATGAATAAAATAACAATTCTTTGGGTCGATGATGAGATTGACCTGCTAAAGCCCCATATTATCTTTCTTCAAGGTAAGAACTATGATGTGATTACCAGTAAAAGTGGACAAGAGGCGCTCGATGAACTCACACGTTCTCGTGTAGATATTGTTTTCTTGGATGAGAACATGCCCGGCATCTCTGGTTTAGAGACTTTAAGCGAAATCAAACGAATGAATTCTTCGCTTCCGGTAGTTATGATAACTAAAAGTGAAGAGGAGTTTATCATGGAGGAGGCCATTGGGTCTAAAATCGCTGACTACTTAATCAAACCCGTTAACCCAAATCAAATTCTTTTATCACTTAAGAAAAATTTGGACCACTCTCGTTTGGTATCTGAAAAAACAACCTCGAACTATCAACAAGAGTTTCGGAAAATCGCAATGGATCTCACCATGGCAAATAGCTATGATACATGGGATGAATTATACAAAAGATTGATTTATTGGGAGTTGCAGTTAGAAGGAATAGAAGATACCGGTATGTTCGAAATCTTGGAATCGCAAAAAGTAGAGGCCAACAATCTTTTCGGAAAGTTTGTAGAAAACAATTATGAAGATTGGTTCACTGATGTGACGGCTCCGGTAATGTCGCATACATTATTTAAAGAATGGATCGAGCCCGAATTAAAAGGTGGTCCAACCCTTCTAGTGGTTGTAGACAACCTGCGGTATGATCAATGGTTGGCTTTTGAGCCCCATTTGGCCTCTTTTTACAAAAAGACAAAAGAAGATTCTTATTTGAGTATTCTGCCTACTGCCACCCAATATGCCAGAAATGCCATTTTTTCTGGATTGACCCCCCTTGATATGGAAAAAAAATATCCCGAATGGTGGAAAAACGATACCGATGAAGGTGGAAAGAACTTGTTCGAAGACAAGTTTTTAGAAAGCCAGTTAAAACGTTTGGGACTCGATTTAAAATGGGAGTACCATAAAATAACGAGTTTGCGCCAAGGAAAAAACCTTTCACAAAATTTCAAGGCACAGAAAGACAATGACCTCACCGTAATTGTTTACAATTTTGTTGATATGCTCTCGCATTCGAAAACTGAAATGGAAGTCATCAAAGAGCTGGCATCGAACGACAAGGCATATCGCTCCCTTACCCAAAGTTGGTTCAAAAATTCACCTTTGTTGGAGATCATACAACAGGCACAGGCCATGGGCATGAAATTGATCATCACCACCGATCACGGCACGATTAACGTAAAGCACCCCTCAAAGGTTATAGGTGATAAGGATACCAGCACCAATTTACGGTACAAAACCGGTCGTAGCCTTACCTATGAAGAAAAAGATGTTGTAGCGGCAAAAGACCCCAAAAGCATGCACCTGCCCAGTATTAATATGAGCAGCTCTTATATCTTTGCCAAGAACGACCTCTTCTTTGCCTACCCCAACAATTACAACCACTATGTTGGCTATTATAGAAACAGCTACCAACATGGTGGGGTTTCTTTAGAAGAAATGATCATACCCTTTGTTGTTCTCGAACCTAAATAAACAGTATACCGCACAATGAAAATAGAGTATAACGAGCACCAAATTCATTCGGCCGCACAGCAGGTAATTGAAAATGTAAAATCAAAAACCCTTTGTCTTTATGGCGAAATGGGTGCGGGCAAGACCACTTTGACCAAAGCATTGGTACAGCAATTGGGCGGGTCAGATCAGGTAAGCAGCCCTACTTTTGGCATTGTAAACGAATACTATTTTGAAAACGGGGAGCTACTGGGCTACCACTTTGATTTTTATCGGTTAAATGATGAAAGCGAGGCCTTGGATCTTGGTCTTGAAGATTACTTAAGCCAAGATGTCTGGATTTTTATGGAGTGGCCCGAAAAAATAAAATCTTTTCTTCCTGTGGGTGCTTCTGATATTATTCTTGAAATAGTAAGCCCCACTTTAAGACAAGCGACCTTCTAAAAGAGTTTCCTGTTTCATGTAGAGGTGTTTGAAATGAATAAAAATAGTGTTTGTTGGCAATATATTTGGATGCAATCACCCCATCCTTTTAACTACTTTTATAGAATTTCATTTAAATAGTGTAATTTTGAATGTAATGGTAATCCCATTAAAAAGAATTGCAATTCATGGATCAACCCACTTCACCATTTAGTAAGCAACAACTGCTTCCCCAAGAAGAAACCCTTGAGATTTTAAAAAGAAAAGGGGAACTCTTCATAGGTATTCCCAAAGAAAATCAATACCAAGAGAAAAGAATTTGTTTGACCCCAGATGCGGTCAATGCGATTACCGCAAACGGACATCGTTTATTGATCGAGTCAGGTGCTGGTGAAGGTGCGTTTTATTCTGATCTCGAGTATACGAACGCTGGGGCGGAAATCACAAAAGACACTAAAAAGGTATTTTCTTGCCCCATGGTATTGAAAGTAGAACCCCCTACCCTTTCTGAAATCAAATTATTGAATCCGCAGAGCACGGTTATATCTGCATTACAGATCAAGACACAATCTAAGAAGTATTTTGAAGAACTGGCCCGTAAACGCGTAACCGCTGTAGCCTTCGAATATATTCGGGATGAAGATGGCAAGTACCCCGTTGTTAGATCTTTGAGTGAGATTGCGGGAATTTCTTCTGTACTGATCGCCTCTGAGATTTTGGCCGCTACCCATGATGGTAATGGGCTTATGTTCGGTAACATTAGTGGTGTGCCCCCTATCGAAGTTGTGATTATCGGCGCAGGAACAGTTGGTGAATTTGCAGCGAGATCGGCCATTGGCCTTGGTGCGAACATTAAACTCTTTGATAATTCGATAACTAAACTACGTAACATACAAACAAGCCTAAAGCAAACCATATATACCTCTACCGTTCAACCAAAGAATTTACTGAAAGCGTTGAAACGATGTGATGTGGCCATTGGTGCTACCCGCGGAAAAGATAGATCGCCCGTAGTGATATCCAGCACCATGGTAGAGAACATGAGAAAGGGCGCCGTTATCATTGATGTCAGTATTGATATGGGCGGATGCTTTGAAACCAGCGAGGTCACAACCCATGAAAAACCGACCTTTGAAAAGTTTGGGGTAACACACTATGCGGTGCCGAATATTCCATCAAGATACCCTAAAACGGCTTCGATTTCAATAAGCAATATTTTTACGCCATACCTTCTTAAATTAGGAGAGGATGGCGGACTTGAAAATTCACTCCGCTTTGACAAGGGACTTAGAAACGGTTTGTACTTATACCAGGGTATTTTAACCAACAAATCAGTTGGTGAGTGGTTTGATCTTCAGTACAGCAATATCAACTTTCTTATTTTTTAGTATGGCATTTCTAAAACGCTTGGGTTACTATATGGTTGGCCTGTCAATCGGTATTGTCTTCTTGACGTTTTTTTTTAAAAAGAAAACGGAGGAAACAGGCACTTCTTTTTGTTATTTTCCGAACTGCAGAACCTTGAAAGACATTAGATCAAAACCCGTGTCCTACGCCGAAGAGGTACAGAAACTTCTACAAAACAATCAATTGGACTCTCTCGATATCGTTCACTTTTTTAATGAGGGTGAAGTTGATTTTGGTAAAAGTGATACAAAATCAACCTCTTGCAAAACCTACTTTATTGAAGGGTCGATCAACGATAAGAAAGCTGTTTTAAAAGTCAAGAACTGCCTTGAAAAGGTATTGGTAGAAGAAATCAGTTATACAAACTAAACTACCCCAGCTATCGCTTTGC
>JAJRSY010000139.1 GCA_024278565.1 Bacteroidota bacterium | reverse complement strand
TTTAATAAAATTGAATAAATAATCGTACTCATTATTTGTGAGATGTATTTTTTTTAACATGACATATTGAAGTTTACGCAAATATACAAATTACCTACAAATATAATGTTTCATTATTATTTTGACATGATACTAGAACGTTCGATAGCATTATCGGGCAAGAGCCAAAGCACCCTTACCAATTACGCGCGTTGTCTTTCCCACATGGTCCTGCATTTTGGTTGTAGCCCATTGGAACTGGACAGGGAGCAGGTGTTGGATTATTTGCACTACCAAAAAAGGCGGCACAAGACCCCCTCGGACAGTTTTTTCAAGCACACGGTCTACGGCCTTCGCTATCTGTACCGTGTATATGGACTTCCCGAACATCGGGTCGCCCTTCCTTCCATAGAAAGGCCGAAGAAACTCCCTGTAGTACTAAGTAGGCAAGAGGTCCGGTTACTTCTAAAGACCCCCAAACCGCACAAACATAGATTGATGCTGGCGCTGCTCTATGGTTGTGGCCTTCGCAATGGCGAGCTTCGTAAGCTGCATATCAAAGATGTGGACATGGATCGGCAACAGCTCCATATCCGCCAGGGCAAGGGTCGCAAAGACCGCTATGTACCGCTGTGCGATCTATTGGTGCGGGGCATACGGATCTACCTATCATCAGAGCATCCCGTACAATGGCTTTTTAACGGTAACGACAGATCGGGCAAGCCCGTCGGGCTATCGCCCAATGGGGTGCAATGGGTGGTGGAACAGGCCCGCCAACAGAGCGGTATCTTAAAAGAGGTGACCACCCATGGCCTACGCCATAGCTATGCCACGCATTTGTTGGAAATGGGTATGGACATCATGCGCCTAAAGGATCTTTTGGGCCATGTTGATATTCAGGCCACGATGGTGTACCTGCACGTATCACAGCTTTCTAAATGCGCTGTTTTCAGTCCCTTAGAAAAGTTATACGATGCTAAGTAATGTCACGGCCCTTATATCAAGTGGCCGATGTATTGGAGCGCAATCAGGAGCTGTTGTCAAAGTACACCTCCAATACCTGGCAACTGCGCACCTTGCACGCCCTGCGCAAATGTAGGACCGCAGCACTGGGCGGTCATATAGACCGTTGCGACAACCCGCAATGTAACCGTTTACATCTAAGCTACAACAGTTGCCGCAACCGGCATTGCCCAAAATGTCAGGGGCACAAGCGCGAAGCGTGGATACGGGCACGGGAAAAAGAACTGCTCAATGTGCCTTATTTCCATGTGGTGTTCACCCTGCCGGACACCCTGAACCAGTTATGCCTATATGCTCCAAAACAGGTATACGGTATTTTGTTCAAGACCGCATGGGGCGTGTTGCGTGATTTTGGAGCCGACCCCAAGTTTCTCGGTGCCAGTATGGGCATGGTTGCCATACTGCATACTTGGGGCCAGAACCTAAGTTTGCACCCACATCTGCACTGTATCGTTCCTGGGGGTGGGGTTACACCATCGGGAAAATGGAAACATGCCAAAAGCAAAGGCAGGCACGGCTGCCGTCAGGCACGCTACCTGTTCCCGGTAAAGGCGATGAGCAAGGTCTTTAGGGCACGGTTTGTAGAAAATATCAGAAAGGAATTTGACCGACCACAGGTATTTTATGACACCCTATTTGCCAAAAATTGGGTGGTGTACTGCAAACGCCCTTTTACAAATCCCCGATATGTTGTGGAATACCTGGGTAGGTATACCCATAAGATCGCCATCGGCAATCACCGCATTACCGGTCTTGCCAATGGCCAGGTCGGTTTTACGGCCAAAGATTACCGAAAGGGGGGCGCAAAGCATACCCTTGATCTAAGCGATGCAGAATTCATAAGGCGTTTCAGCCTTCATATTCTGCCCAAGGGTTTTACACGCATACGCCACTATGGTATCTTGAGCAGTAGCAAGAAGAAAACAATACTGCCACTGCTCATGGCGGAACTAGGTCAAATACCACAAACACAAGAACCACCGCCAAGGCAGCACCGACGCTGCCCTAGGTGTAAAGAAGGTACTTTGGCAACGGTCTTTATGTTCGATAGCAGAGGGCCACCAAAACATTGGATCACGAAACTGAAACAACAAGATAGAAGTGCCCAAAATAAAACAGCCTGATAGCTGTAAGGGATACCTATTGCCCAAAGGGACCGTTTTTGATAAAAAAACAAGGTACTCTGGAAATTAAAGACTTTGGATAGCAGAAAACCTGCCTCGCCGGACACAGGCAGGTATCCGAACAGGGTGAAAAAATAGGGTAACCGCAAACGCATCGACCAAGGTGCCACTTCAAACCACCCATCTGATTCATACCAATCCCCATAGAAAACAACGCGACCACAGACCCGGTGTAGTTCAACACCGCATTCATGCTCGGTCGTACCGACCGCACGAATGCTTAGTTATTGGCAACAGTAATTTTTTCAGGTATTTCAAATCCATTCGTAAATTGCTCTAAATATTTCGCTATTTCTAATAATTTTTTGTCAGTCCATTTTCTTGAGTGAATTTGTATTCCTACTGGCATTCCGTTTTTCTTTTTTCCAATAGGAATAACAACTATAGGGTGTCCAGAAAATGCAGAAGTAAAATTAAAAGAAGCGATTGCTTTAGTGTAACCAATTTTTTTATTATTGACAATAAATGGTTTCCCTGCTCTCTGATGCTTGTACGCTTCAAAAGAGCAAACAGGCGTTATCCAAATGTCATATTTAGTTAAAAAAGCATCATATATTTCTGAAAACTCGTCTTTATAATCAATTGCTTTTGCGTACTTGATATTAGATAGTCTTTGTCCTATTGCCATTCCTTTTGCCCATAAATGGTCTCTATATTTTAATCTAATAAAAGAATACATAAAAGTTGCCAATAGTGGGACTTTAGGATTATTAATACCTATTTCAAATCCTATAACTTTACTACATTCTAAATATGCTTTTTGTTCATTATAAATTGGATGGTCAGAATTAAAAATGTGAGATTCTTTTTTTAGTTTAGAAATAAATTCTCTAAATAATTTTAAATATTCATTATCAACTTCGGTTTCGTTTATTGTTTCTGAATATGCAATGTTTAAACGACTTTTATCATTCCATTTAGAACTATTATTGAAATCAATTTGAGGAAGTTCAGGAAGTTGATATTTTGAATTATTCCCGAGTACTTGCATCATCAATATCAAGTCATCTATATTTTTTGCTAAAGGACCAGGCGTTATAATATGTCTTCTACCTTGAGGCTTATTAGGCACTTTTAAATGACCTCTGTTTGATAGATAGTTTTCTGTTGGTCTTAAACCACAAATTCCATTAAAATGTGCTGGAACTCTTATTGAACCGCCAGCGTCAGCACCTAATTCTAATGGACTGAAACCTGAAGAAACAGAAACGGCAGAACCACCAGAGCTACCACCTGCAACTCTTGATAAATCATAAGGATTATTTGTTTGTCCATTCCAAAAATTGGTGCTTTGCCAGTCTATACAATAAAGTGCTGTATTCGTTTTACCAATGATTATTGCTCCTTCGTTCTTTAGTCGTTTGATTAATTCCGCATCTTCTTTAGCAACATAATTTCTCAATAAAGGGTCTCCATTTGAATTTTTTAATCCTTTTACAAGAAAACTGTCTTTTATTGTTAAGGGAAGTCCGTGTAATAATCCAGTTGCTTTTCCTAAACGGATTTCTTCATCTTTTTCAAGTACTTCATTTAAAATATCTTTTTCATTTCTTAATTCGGAAATTGCATTTACATTCGGATTATTCTCTTTTATATGATTTAAAAAAGCGGTAACAACTTCAACTACTGAAATTTTCTTTGACTTGATGCTCTCAACAAGTTCGTTTGCGGATGTAAATACTATATTTTTCAGAGTTCTGTTTTTATTGTTGCCAACGTCTCGGCTATGCTTCTGTTGTGGACTAAATTAACCAAATTTTTCCGCTTTCAAATTACTTTATAAATTTTTCACTAACTTAGCTAAAGCTCTAAACCACAATAGAGTAGCCATTGTTGGCAACTGGCATTAATTTAATAGTTCCGCTAATTTTTCATTCAATTTTTCTCCACGTAAATTACGTCCAATTATTATTCCATTTTCGTCAATCAAAAAGTTGTCTGGAATTCTATATATTCCGTAAATTAATGAAGCAGAATTGTCTTTGCCTTTTAAATCACTCACTTGTAACCAAGAAAGTTTATCTTTCTGGTTCTACCACTAATTTAGTGGAGGATTCAGATCAGTTTAAAATGAATGAATGTTAAAAATGCTTTAATGAGAGAATAGAATAGTCGTATTCATTTGTATATCAATTTATTGCGTGTTTTT
>JAJRSY010000138.1 GCA_024278565.1 Bacteroidota bacterium | reverse complement strand
CCTTTAGCCTTTTACCGTTCATCATGGGCCGCCATACATCTGCGTACTGTACGCTTGCATTTTTTTTGCCCAATCGTTTGAACCTGCGATTGAGACGTTTGTAATCTCGTTTCAAGTGCAATCTGGCAATACTGGGCTTTGCCGCTATCAATACGATTTGGGCAGTGGTATTCTGCTGTTTGATTTTAGCAATGATTCCTAAAACATCGGCGATGATCTCTTTTGTTCTTTTTCCTTCGGAAATATCATTATCGCCTTCATAGATAAATACTTTTTTCGGTTTGAACCGAAGTATAAGTTCTTCGGAATAAGCTAAAAGGTCAGCTGCCTGAGATCCGCCAAAACCAGAATTGACAATTTGATGTTCTGGAAAAAGATGTTCAAGGTCTTGCCAAATTCGAATACTTGAACTGCCGGTAAAAACGATGGTTTCCTGCTGTGAATTCCACAGTGAATCGTACTTTTTTTCAAGGGCGCCAACCTCATCGGCAAAGTCAACCGAATCTTGCGCCTTTGCAAAAACCATCACAAAAAGAAAGTAAAAAAACAGATATCTCATAGGTTAAAACTAAGTCACAAAGGTACTTCTATTTTTTATTCCCACGTAAAATAGAACATTCTGTCAAGGCCACATTATATGCTTTGTACATTATTGGTCTTTTGGTTATTTTAATTCAGAAGGTACAGTCAAGCCTTGGGCGATCGACCAATTATAGAACCGTTGGATCCAATCATCAGAAGGCAGCCCTTGTTCTTTCATTCCGAAACCGTGGTCCCCTTTGGCATACATTTGCATGGCGGTCGATTTTTTGGTTTCCAACCAAGAGGAATATTGTTCTACGCTTCCCTCCGCCAGTTCCAAGGGGTCATCGCTGGCACATATTACCAGCATTGGCGGTGCGTCTTTTGGAGCTTTTTGCACGGGTAGGGCAGTGGTCCAAGGGTAAATGGGCACTAGAAAATCAGGTCTGTTGCCATTGTTATAGTTGTGCCCCACGCCCATGGTTACGGCATCCCCCGGCAGAAAGCCCATAAACCCTATTTTATTGGGGTCAACACTAAATTTTTGTGCATTGTCACGTACGTACGAAATAGCTGAAAGTCCGTCTGAAATAGAAAGGGGTAGAACGGGAGTAATACGTTCAATAATCTTGGTGGGATCGGTCTTTGACTCTTCAGATATTTCTTTGACCCCATCTTCACCCGTGGGCACCAATCTATATTTCAACACAAATGCGGTGATTCCTTTTTCGATCAATCATTTGGCAGCATCGTTACCTTCACTGTTAATGCTCAGGGCATAGAGTCCGTCACCAGGTGCGATGATGACCGCAGTACTGTTGGGTTTTTTGGGCCGAAAGACCTGCATGGTCGGTGTCGGTACATTGGTGACCACTTGGGTCACCCAAATTTCAGAGAAGTACTCTTTTTTACTAGTCTTCCAGACGGTTTCAGTTGGTTTTTCGTGCGGTAGTTCGATTATTTCCTGTGCCCATGTAAAATTGATGGTACAGATTCCGAGCAGTAAAATGGTATATCGTTCCATATAGTTGTTGTTTTTCGTTTTAAATACCAATCCATAGGTAAACCAGTGCGGCTATGCAGCCACCTACGAATGGGCCTACAATGGGTACCCAGGCATACCCCCAATCACTAGTCCCTTTTCCTTTTAGGGGAAGCAGGGCATGCATGATGCGGGGCCCTAGGTCACGGGCAGGGTTAATGGCATAACCTGTAGGGCCACCGAGTGCAAAACCGATTCCCGTGACCAAAAGAGCTACTGGCAGGGCATTTAAGGAGCCCAGTGATATGGGTTCGCCAGAAATGCTTCCCCCTGCAATATAGAAGACCCCAAAAACCAGCGTAAAGGCACCGATGACCTCTGTGATAAAGTTCCAAAACGGACTACGAATGGCAGGCGAGGTAGAAAAGGTCGCCAATAAAGCATCTGGATCACTGGTTGCATCGTATTGTTTTTTATAGGTAAGCCAGACCAAAAGATTGCCCATCATGGCGCCCAATAGTTGAGCGAGAATATAACCGGGTACAAGGTGCCAACCAAATTGACCGGCGGTCGCCAAGCTAATGGTCACGGCAGGGTTTAAATGTGCACCACTCACATCAGCACTGATGTACACCCCAATAAAAACAGCAATGCCCCAACCAATTGAAATACCGACCCAGCCTAAATCGGCGCCTTTGGTTTCTTTGAGTACGAGATTTGCCACTATGCCATTACCAATGAGAATAAGCATGGCCGTACCAATAAATTCAAAAATATATTCGGTCATTATGTAGATTATTTGGTCGCTGGAATATAGAACTCGTCTTGAGTTATTATTTTACCTACAAATTTCGCACCTGCCTGCCGGCCAGGCAGGTTTCGCACTCTAATTTTGCCATTTTCAGCTTCCGTAGCTATGCTATGCAACCAAAAAATAACTTCATTACAGCACAAAAGCCTTCATTCCTGTCCGTCCAGCAGGCGAGCTTGGTTCCAAACAATAACTCAAGACGAGTTCAAAGTGTAAATGTAGCCGTTTTTTATAATTCAACATACTTTATACTCTTTTTGAGCGCATTGCTTTTTTTTTGATGATATTGGTATTGGTCACAAATTTTTGCTATTCAGGGGTTTCATAACCAAATAGTGTGATTTTGCCAGATGTGTTATTATGAATGCCCCAGCCGTATCCCTTGGTCAGTGGCGAAGCCCTAAAACAGGCCTGCCCTTTTGAAAAGAACACTTTTCGAGCTGAATTGAATTCGTTTTTTGTAATTCCTTTTTCGTTCGGCATACACTTGAAAAATGACATCATCAGAAGAAAATTGGTACGGGTTTTGGCTCAAGAGTTCAAATTGAAGGCTTGCTACTGATTTCACATCACCCTTGGTTGGCGGAATTTCACCCATGGCAATAGGGCAGTCTTCGGCAATCTCGATAAATGTATTCGTGTAATTGGTGGTATGCGTTTTCATCTATTGGTGTATTGAGTGAGTTATTATTTTTAAAATAAATTTTTTACGCTCTTTGACCATTCTAAGATACCAATTTTATGTGTTTTGAAGAAGAATTGATTGATTACTTCTGATTTTTTGAATAGTTTATGCGATAATTTCGCAGAAATTTATAACTTACTGCTCTAAATTTAACAAACAGTTTTTTTATTTTTCTACTAACCTTAAAAAAAGAGTATTATGAGTGAATTAGGTGACAAATTGGCTAAGTTGAAAGCAACGGCCGTTAAACAATTGAACGAGTGCGGTGTATCAAATATTAACGATGCACAATTAGATGACTATGTAAATAGTCTAAAGTCAATGGTCGATAATAAAGATGCCACCTTGGTTTCAGGGCAAGACCCATCTGAATTGGAAACTGTTCGTAAAAATTTCGTTGAAAAAAAATTAGGTGTTTCTGACAATGACAAGGCTATGGCAGCGATAAACAGTGTTGCTAGCAAAATGTCTGGAATACGTATGAAAAGCAGACCTGCGTTCTACTACTTGGTTCAACAAGAATTGAGCTAGTACTGCAATAAATTGTCAATCCGTTTTGGGTTGAAGAATAAAACCGCCTATTGGGCGGTTTTATTTGTTCCAATGTGTCACCCTGAGCGCAACTGAAGGGAATGTCACCCTGAGCGCAGTCGAAGGGAAGTAGGCTTATACTTTGAATGTGTAAAATTTCTACATTCCGCCAACAGTTGAATGCTATCAAAATCTTCATTGATCAGCACTGTTTTTTTTGCCCTCGTCCATACCTTGACCTGTTTCTCAAAAAGTATGGCGTGAATAACATTGTTGAACGCCAGGGAATATTTTAATTTCAATGGCCTTCTCTTACTTGTATAGCTATTTCTTAAAACACCCCTGCGCATGTTGTGTCATTCTTTGATTTAGGTTACTGGTGATTCCCGTGTAAAAAGAACCGTCGGCACATTCTAAAATATAAACATGGTAACTTTTCATGGTCTTTAGTGGTTTAGGCCCTTTGATTGCTGTGGGTCTTTAGCGTTGTAGCCCTTCGACTGCGCTCAGGATGGCATATATCAATGGTAAACCTTGCTATATGCGAGGTTCGTCATTTGTGTTACTGTTTACCCAACATCAAAATCTCATTGCATTTGATCTCGGTGACGTACCTTTTTTCACCTTCTTTGGTCTCGTACGATCGGTGTACCAACTTGCCCTCTAGGGCGACCTGTTTTCCTTTGGTCAGGTAGTTTTCGACGATCTCCGCCGTCTTGCCCCAGGCGACGATATTGTGCCATTGGGTGTCCTCGATTTTTTCGCCTTGGGCGTTTTTGTAGCTGTCGCTGGTGGCGATCGAGAATTTGGCGAGCTTGCTGCCGTTGTCAAGGTTTACGATCTCGGGGTCGTTGCCCAGGTTGCCGATCAACTGTACTGAATTTCTAAGTGCGTTCATACTACTGATTTTAAAAGTTTAACTGTTTACAATCGAACCACGATGATCCGACGGGGCAAACATAGAACGGTCCTTCAAAAAGATTCGGTTGAGAAACAGTTACTTTCGTTTGTAAGCGTTTGTAAGTATTTGAACACGATTTAAGTACTAGTAACCAATGATTTATAATTTGCCAGGGAGTTAGTGCTTTTAGGGTTTATTGCACATGTTGAATCGTTCTAAGCCATTACCACTCAGACGCAAAAAAAAAGGAATAAAACTTTGATTTTTACGTTTGGTTTTATATATTTTAGAATAGGTTAGCTAAACCAAAGATTAAGGCTATATTCTATAATATGACTTAAACAACACCTATCTTTAGAAAAAACAAGACGATGATACCGGAAGATTTTTCAGAATACTTTGAAGGCCTCGACGAACAGGGTCGCCAGGCCATTATCGACGAACTG
>JAJRSY010000137.1 GCA_024278565.1 Bacteroidota bacterium | reverse complement strand
TTGGTTCTACCACTATTTGTGTGGGTAAGATTCTATTTTTAGTTATAAATAATCTTAAAAAACAACATGAAAATGATATAATGAATCAATGATTGAATAAAAAAACATGTAATGTGTTGATATGCAAATAATTATAGCTGTTCTATTCTCTCATTAAAGCATTTTTAACTGATCTGAATCTTCCACTAAATTAGTGGTAGAACCTTTTTTTTTTTGCCACCAGCACGAATTATATTCGCACCAGATCAGATGGGTCTAGCGATTTAGCATTTCAAGATCTCCTGAAATGAGTGCCCGGTTCTGTAAATCATAGATAATAGCCTCATCGCCGGAGTAAAAGTACAATCCCCAGAAACTGTAGTAATCTTGTTTGCAGGTGTTTCCTGATTTGATGTTCATTAAAGTGGTGTCGTTTTCCATCACCTTGTCTTCAAATACGGGTATATGAATTTCATAGGGAATATCGTATAGCCCTTTTGTGTAAAAAAGGTAATGATCGCTTATTTTTTTAAAGACCCCCTCTAACTGCTCAGTAACACTTTGGTTGTAAATTCTATTGATGATCAGGGCGGTATCCTTTAGAAAAACAGAAAATTCCTCGACCTCAATATAAAGGTCATTGTCATCTTTCAATTGCTGAAGCAAGCCTTCGAACGAATGGGTGTTCGATTTAAAATTACCCCAACTGTCTCTATCAAAATGATCTAGAACTTCTGATAGCGAAAAATTACACTTCAGTTCCAGCACCAATTTTACAGATGTGGTTTCTGGTGAACAATTGCGTATGGTCACCGTTGCAAAAAAGTATTTTTCTAGATTTTTCTTGAAGGAATACAGCCCCTCTAGCTCGATATTTCTAGTAAACCTAATGGGGGAAAATTCATTGAAATCTTCTTGGTTCGATAACATACGGTATGTATTAAGGTTGGTTGAGTATCACCGTAAAGTTAGTTTTAAACCGTCTTGGTCCATCATACAAAAACCATATAAATAATGAGGTTTACGTTGATAGGTGTAAAAACACATTTTAACTATTTGAAAATCAAATAGTTAAAAATAAAATATAATAAAAAAAAGTTAAATTATAGGAAACCCCGGTCCCTTGCAGCCTCAATTAGGGCAATATCATTGCCGTTTTCAACACCAAAAAGAACCTTTAGTTGGCGTTTTCGTGTTTCTATGGTGGTAATCGCAGTCGATACCAGCGGGGCAATATCTTTAGTTCGGGTGCCTATTGAAAGGAAATACAATATTTTTTCGTCGAGTTTGTCAACAGTGAAATCATTGATTAATTTTTTAAAAAGCGAGGTAAAAGCCACTGATGAATAATAGGATTTGTTGTTGGTAACGGTCTCGACCATTGTCCGCAATGATTTTTGGTCTATTTCTGATTTTACCATATACCCTTCAGGTTCTATCGATTTAAAAACATTTTTGATCTTTATACTGTCATTAAATGATGTCATGAAAACTATTTTTGTAGCAGGAATGACTTTTCGGGCCAAAACTGCCAAATCTTCACCGGTTTCTGTTTCCTTGGACCGTGCCGAAAAAAGCTGTATGTCCAACAAAAGAATATCGTATTTCAATTCACGGGGTGCCAATTTTATTTTTTGTTTGCCCAGTTCATAGCTGGTGGCGATATCAACGGTGGCCCTAAAATCACCAAAGTGCTCTGCCTCTAAAATGTACTTGTAGCCGATTGCGGTCATATTATGATCTTCTACTGTTAAAATTCGTACGACCCTCATAACTTATTTGTTTAATTTTCTTGTTTGTTTTGCGGTATGCTCTCCTTGGCGGCCATACCTTCTTTTTCATTGGTGACTATGGGTATCACGAACGAGACCCTTGTGCCTTTACCGATCTTACTATCAATAGTATAACTGCCGTTTATTTTTTCGATCCGTGACCTGATGTTTCGTAAACCGATTCCTTTTTTGCTTTTATTGTGTATAAAGCCCTTGCCATCATCTGCAATACTGAGGTGGAGCTGTTGGTCATTGACCTGAAAATCAACTGTAACCTTCTTGCACTGGGCATGTTTTATCGCATTTTGCAGGCTTTCTTGCACCATATGGTATGCATTTATCTTAATGTTGCCACTCAGGGTGTCCCAATCGAACTTTTCGGTATGCTTAAAATCAATGCCGATCTTCGAAGATTTTTCAATACCCTTCAGCTCATCTTGAATCAACAGTATAAAGTTATGCATTTTTTGGTAAGCGGCATTGCTTATGTTGTGCGAAATGGTGCGCACCTCTATTTCGACGTCTTGTATGGCAACAATGGCCGTGCCCCTTTCTTCAATGGCTTGGGCATCACTTCTTTTGTTCAGGCCAATGAGCAACATACGTGCACCCAACAATTTGCCCAAAACGCTGTCGTGCAGATCTTCTGAAATGCGTTTTTGTGCCTCTTTTCTACCTTCGTTGTGTTTTTCACTTTGTACGAGCATCAGGTTGAATATTTCTTCGTTGCTCGCCTGTTGTTCTTGCTGAAATTGCAGTAGTTTGTTCTTTGTGCGCTGGTTGATGATGACAAAGGCAGATAGGCCCAACAACCCTAGTGCCACGGCAATGCCCGACCACAGTTGTTTTTGCCGTGCCAAGTTCTTGTTCTCGGCGATAAACCCATCGGTCTCAAAGCGTATGCGGGCAAATTTATCGCGGATCTGCCGTTCTTTGTTGTGCAGCGCATCACTTAGGGCAATGTATTCTTGGGTATAGCGGGCGGCATTTATGGGGTCTACCTTGGGCAACAGTTGCAGTGCCTTGAGCAACCTTTCATTGTTGCCACTCTGTTGTGCCAACTGTTTGGACCGCTGTAAACTGCCAAAGGCAGCGGCGGTGTCTTGTTCTGCCAGGTGATATTCCGCCAGGTAATAGGTGGTGACCGATCGCCCAATAGGGTCACCGATACTGTCTTGTATTTGCAGGGCCCGATCGAACAGTTGGGGCAGCTCATTGGTCACGCCCAATTTTAGTTTGTTATAACCCAAATTGGCGAGGGTTTTGGCATATAGGCCGGGTTTTTTAAAACGAAGGCTGTCAAAACGTACTACCATGGTGGCATAGGCAAT
>JAJRSY010000136.1 GCA_024278565.1 Bacteroidota bacterium | reverse complement strand
TGGCAAATTATCTGTTCTTTTTCCTGACTTTGCAATATATTGAAAAGGAAAGGCCTTGTGAATATTTCTGTTTTCAATTGTATGCTGTTTCAATTCATTTACAATACTTTTATCAGTTACAATTACCGATTTGTATTTAAATCTGGATGGCATTTCTTTGTCTCCAACCGCCAACATATCATTAAAAAAATCTCTATAAAAATCAAATTTCAACTTTACTTGCCTATTTTTTAAATTTGCTGTCGTAATGATATAACTTTTAACTGCATTAGGTTTGATAGTTATTTTAGTATTGAATTTGTCTTTTTTTATCAATTCAATACTAGACTTTGAAATTTTATTTATTTCGTAACGATGTCCTTTTTTTTGAACGATATCGCCTTTTGCATAGTTTGTAGAATCGTCTAAATAATTGTCAATAAAATTGTATAGAGCAAGAGTGAAAATTGCAGGAATATAGAATTGTGATTTTGTTTCTTTATCAGGTACGTAGATTAGTGTGTTTTTTTGCTTCTTGTTTTCCTTGATTGTTTGATAAATCAGGTAAGAATTTATTGTCTCAAAATTATCTAATTCTAATTTGTCAATTTGAAAATGAATTTTTAATTTCCTTTCAGCAAATTCAATTAGTATTTCAATATATTTCTTTACATCTTTCATATTTGTTAATACTGTTGTTGTTTCTTTGAGCGTTGACAAGAAATAGCTCTTTTGTTTTTTTTTGGTTGGCATTTTGTGTGTCGGCAAAAACCAAATGTGCTATTTGTAAGGTAGGTTTTCATTTCAATTTTGTAATTTTTTTCTTAATTTAAATTTGCAGGTAACATTCATAAATGTACCTACCCCGGATACCCGGTAATTTCCCTTATTTCTTTATAAAGCGGTTCCAGTGATTTATACATTTTCCGGTAAACTCTCTTGTACAGGTGATTATAAAGCTTTGCATTTTCCGGGTTAGGCTCAAATGAATGCTGGTAGCTGACCATTGATTCAATCGCTTCTTCAATCGAATTAAAACAATTAGTTCCAAGTGCAGTTAAAATAGCTGCCCCCAGGCCCGAGGTTTCGAAGGTTGTCCCCCTTACAATTGGCAGGTTAAACACATCGGCACTAATCTGGCAAATTTCATTACTTTGTGAAGCACCACCCGAAACAGCCAGTTGCCTGAATTTAAACCTGCCTTTCTTTTCAATCCTGTACATTCCTTCGAGCAACCCAAAAGCGAGCCCTTCGATAACAGCCCTGTACACGTGTGCTTTTTTATGCACATCGCCAAAACCGATCATTGCCCCTTTGGCAGAAGGTTCGGAAAGGCTGGGGCTCCAATATGGCTGCACAATAAGCCCCATCGAGCCGGGAGGTGTCTTTTTCAGTAATTTGTTTAACACAACTTCCACAGGGATTCCTTTTGAAAGGGCTTTCTTTTCTTCTTTTTGCGCAAACTCATTTTTAAACCATGTAACCATCCAAAACCCCCTGAAAATTTCTATCTCAGGATTAAACCTGCCAGGGTAGGACGCAGGGTAGGCAGGCATAAACGGTTTAGGTTCAAAATACCGGGCAGAGGTTGTCTGTATGGTAGCAGCAGTGCCAAAACTCAAACTTGCCATGGAATGGTCAAGCACACCCATACCAATTGTTTCACAGCCTTTGTCAGACCCGCAGGCAACCACCGGCAATCCTTCCGGTATACCCGTTTGCCGGGATGCCGGCCCGGTAATTTTACCAATCGGTGTTCCGGGCTGCACCAGTACCGGCAGTTTTTCTTTCTCAACGGGGTATATTTTACTACTTATTGCAAATGGTTTCTTAGGATCTCCCCATTTAAGCTGCCTGTAATTAAATGGGAGGTGGCCAATCTGAGAGGCCACCGAATCGGCAAACTGGCCGGTAAGCCTGAAATTCAGAAAGCCCGACACCTGCAAATATTTATATGTCTTTGCCCAAACACCGGGCTGTTGTTGCCTGATCCAGTTGCACTTCCCCTCTTTTTGCATTTTTTCGACCACCTCGTCCATCCGAATAATCTTCAGGGCTGCCCTCATCAATAAAGTCGGGCTGTAAACTATTTCAGCTTTCCTCTGGTCGAGCCAAACCACTGCAGGGCGCAAAGGCTTCCCCTCCTTATCAACATTAACCAATGTATTCCGTAAAGTGGTAACTCCCACTCCGCATATTTTCCTGAAATTCTCCGGATTGCGCTTTTTTAAAACAGAGGATGCTTTACACAAACTCTTCCAATACAATTCCGGGTCCTGTTCTGCCCATCCGGGATGCTCGGAGCAATAGGGTTCAAATGGTATTTTTTCCATATCAATTAACTCACCTTTCAGTGAAAAAAGAAGCACCCTTAAACTTTGGGTTCCACAATCGACAGACAAAATCAGTTTTTCCATTTAGTTTATTTTGAAGTCTCTCAGAGGCTGTTTGAATTTTATCCTTTGGCTTGTTTTTACATCTTAAGCCCTCATGCTGCGTTAAAATTTCCTTAAATAGCGGTGCTATTCACGTCAATTTTGCCTTGCCTGAGAACTTAATCTATCAAAAACCTCTCACAAAAATAAATTTCAAACAGCCTCTAAACTTCCATTTTTAAACAAAACTTAAGTTTGATGTTAAAAATAGGTAATAAAAGTGCTTGTTTATTTTCATTTTAAAAAATTATTTTCATATTTGCACTCTATCAAGATCGTAATAAGATGAAATTAAACATTGGTATATCACTTCTCGGACTCCTCATAGGTATTCTTATCCTTTGGATGAAGAAATGAGAATGGTATACTGATATGTAATTACTGAACAATATAAAATAAACCATTCTCAATAACAGAGGATGGTTTTTTTTTATATATAAATTGAATATTAAATATTTATACAATGAGCAACAAGCTTTACATTTTCGACACAACATTGAGGGACGGAGAACAAGTCCCCGGTTGCCAGTTAAACACGGTTGAAAAGATTGAAGTTGCTAAAGCATTACAGGATTTGGGGGTTGATGTTATTGAAGCAGGATTCCCGATTTCCAGCCCTGGCGACTTTGAATCGGTAGTTGAAATTTCGAAAGCGGTCACATGGCCAACGATTTGTGCCCTAACCCGCGCAGTGCAGAAAGACATAGATGTAGCTGCCGAATCACTACAATACGCTAAGAAAGGGCGTATCCATACCGGTATCGGCACATCTTATTACCATATTCATCATAAACTCCATTCAACCCCGGAAGATATTATTGAGCGTGCCGCTGAAGCCGTTAAGTATGCAAAAAAATATGTTGAAGATGTTGAGTTCTATGCTGAAGATGCGGGACGTACTGATAATGAGTACCTTGCAAAGGTTGTAGAAGCTGTTATAAAAGCCGGGGCAACAGTTGTAAATATACCCGACACAACAGGTTATTGTTTACCACACGAATTTGGCGAGAAAATCAAGTTCCTGATGGACAATGTAAAAGGAATTGAGAAAGCAACCATTGCAACCCATTGCCACAACGACCTTGGCATGGCTACCGCAAATACTATTGCCGGAATAATAAACGGAGCCAGGCAGGCTGAAGTAACCATAAACGGGATTGGCGAACGTGCAGGGAATACTTCATTGGAAGAAGTTGTAATGATTTTGAAAAGCCGGTATAAAGCCCTTGGCATTAGCACAAACATCAATACAAAAAAAATATACGGAACAAGCCGGTTAATCTCTACATTGATGAACATGCCTGTGCAACCCAACAAAGCAATAGTTGGAAGGAATGCTTTTGCCCACTCCTCAGGGATTCATCAGGACGGGGTATTGAAGAATCGTGAGAATTACGAAATTATGGACCCTACCGATGTTGGCATCAATGAATCGTCTATCCTTTTAACCGCCCGCAGCGGACGCGCAGCACTAAAGCACAGGCTCGAATTGATGGGATTTGATTTAAGCAAAGAAAAGCTGAATGAAATATACGAGCAATTCTTAAAAATTGCCGATAAGAAAAAAGATATCCGCGATGATGATATTGCCCTTTTGGCCGGCGATGCAACAAGGCAGGAGAAGCGCATCAAGCTCGATTTCCTGCAGGTGGTTACCGGGAAAAACCTTATCCCTATGGCAACTGTGCGCCTTGATATTGCAGGAGAAAAGTTTGATGCGACAGCAGCAGGCAATGGCCCGGTCGATTCAGCCATTAAAGCAATTAAACAAATCATCCGCAGGCAGGTTGTTATAGAAGAATTCCTTGTCCAGGCAATTACCCGTGGAAGCGATGATATCGGGAAAGTACACATGCAGGTTGAATACAATGAAACGATTTACCATGGCTTTGGTGCCAATACCGACATCATTACCGCTTCGGCAGAAGCCTTCCTGGATGCTATTAATAAGTTGCCTGTAGTATAGTTGCAGGACAAAAAAATGAAGTTGTTTAAAGTTAAAGTGGATTTTCGAGAGTGACAGATTGATTTTCAGTGGCAAAGCTCGATTTTTTTTGCATAGCCAAAGCTATGGAAGGAAAATTAGCTGAAGCCCAATGGAATCAAGATGTTACTCGCAGGTTTTCAATTTGACTTTAAACAACTTCAATAAAAGGGAAATTATAAAATTTTACTCATCTTCCGTAACTTCCCTCTCCCCGGAGAAGGAATCGGAGGTAAGGCTTTTTAATATAAAATATGAAATCAAAAACATTATTCGACAAGATTTGGGACGCACATGTGGTGAAAAAGGTTGAAGACGGCCCTGATGTATTGTATATCGACAAACACCTGATCCATGAGGTTACCAGCCCGGTAGCATTCCTTGGATTGGAAAAAAGGGGGTTGAAGGTTTTCCGCCCCGAAAAGACCATTGCCACACCCGACCACAATGTGCCGACAATAGAACAACATTTATCAATTAAGGATGAATTATCTCGCAACCAGGTTGAAACATTAACCAGCAACTGCGAAAAGCACGGTATCCGGTTATATGGGCTCAACCACCCCTGGCATGGCATTGTACACGTAATAGGGCCTGAACTGGGCATTACCCAGCCCGGGATGACCATGGTGTGTGGCGACAGCCATACCTCTACACACGGGGCTTTTGGGACTGTTGCATTTGGCATTGGCACCAGCGAAGTAGAAATGGTACTGGCAAGCCAGTGCATCATGCAGCCTAAGCCAAAGAAGATGAAGATTTCGGTGGATGGAGAACTAAAAAAAGGCGTTACCGCAAAAGATATTGCTTTATATATTATTTCACAGATTTCGAC
>JAJRSY010000135.1 GCA_024278565.1 Bacteroidota bacterium | reverse complement strand
GTATGCTCTGAACACAACCTGCCGAAGAAAGGCAACTGAGCCAAGAACCCTAAAACGGAGTACAAATATAGAATAGTTTTTTCTTTGGCAAAAGAAAACATCAGAAAAGATCACACCACCTCGGCCACCACAAAATTGCTTCCGCCCACAAAGATAAAGTCAGATGTAGAGGACGCTTCCTTTGCCCCTTTTAAGGCGTTTTCAACCGAAGAATACACCGATCCACCTAATCCAAAATCCGTTGCACTATCCTTTAATGCCCCAACACCCAAACCTCTTTGTATATTAGGTCTGCAAAAATAATAGATGGCATTTTTTGGAAAGAGCGGCAGTACGGCCTCTAGGTTTTTACCTTTCACAAAGCCCAGAACAATATGCAAAGTATCGTAGCTCTCCCGTAGCACCTGTTCTAATACCAGTTCAAGTCCTTCTTTGTTATGGGCAGTATCACAAACTATTTTGGGGTTGGTCCCCAAGATTTGCCACCTCCCGATCAAGCCCGTACTGTCGACCACATTTTGTAATCCGATATTGATATGGCTCTCCGAAACAACAAAATCATGAAGTTCATTTAAGGTGGCCACAACACCCTTTACATTTTTTAATTGATACTTGCCCAAAAGGGCGGTTTTATAGTTTTCAGTTATGGTTTTATCACCAAATATGAGTTGTGAGTTCTTTGCTTTGGCCACCGTCTCGAACACTTTGGCAATTTCCTCTTGATATTCACTAACGATCACGGAAACCTCTTTTTTTATGATACCCGCTTTTTCAAAGGCGATTTTTTTCAAGGTATCACCCAACATATCGGTATGGTCAAGACCTATGTTGGTAATCAAAGAAACCTCGGGCACGATGATATTGGTCGAATCGAGCCGCCCACCCAAACCTACCTCAATGATAGCGATATCTACTTTTTCCTTCGCAAAATAATCAAAGGCCATACCCACGGTCAATTCAAAAAAGGACAGTTTGTGTTCTTCAATAAATGATTTGTTCAGACCGGTAAAACCAATGACAAATTCTTTACTGACCTGCTTCCCGTTTATTCTAATCCGTTCGCGAAAATCCTTAAAATGTGGTGACGTATAAAGGCCTACCCTATACCCTGCCTCTTGCAGGATCGAGGCCAACATATGGCTACTAGATCCTTTTCCGTTGGTGCCACCAACATGTATGCTCTTGAATTTTTTTTCAGGATGGTTTAAGTGCTCAACAAACTTGGTGATTGTATCAAGTTTGGCATTGAAGGCTTTTTTTCCCTTTTGTTGGTACATCGGAAGCTGGGCGAACATCCACTTCAAGGTTTGCTCGTAGGTCACTTACTCGCCGAGTTTAAAATTGACGACCACAAAACCTACTTGTTGGCTTGGTGCGTTGGAATCCAAGTTCCATTTGTGCTTGAAAGCCGTTTTTCGTGCCGGTTCCAATAGACAGGGGCTGTTGTTCGTTGTACCCTTTACCCCAGGTGTGGCACTGATAACCTTTCCGTTCTTATCAACAATGATCTTGACCACTACCCTGCCGGCCTGGTTACATTCTTGGGTTACTTTGCCTTTGCCCACCAAAGACCTACCGTTCAGACCAAAACCTCCGGTACCGCCACTGCCCGACCCTGGGCTGCCGTAATAACTTGTCGCATACGGGTCACCATCAGGCCGCCCCTTATCACCAGACCTATTATCATCACCCTCTGATCCAGATGCTGTTCCGTCTGACTTATTGAGTCCGCCCATCAGCTCATCCAACTTTCTTTTTTTGGCCTCCTGCTCTTTTCGTGCCTTATCTTCGGCCTGCTTTTTTTCACGGGCTATTTTATTAGCTTTGGCCTTTGCCCGCTTTTTGGCATTATCCGATTTTCTTTTGGTTTCCTTTGCAGCATCATCAGCCTTGCGTTTGGCATCTTTGGCCTGTTTTATCTTGATCGACTCCTCGCTTTCTTGGGTCAATACCTTCTCAGCTGGTTTCTCTTGGGGCACGACCTCCTCGGGCACTTCTTCTTCCTGAACCTCTTCTACGGCCTCTTCTTGTTTGCTGGGTTCAACGGGTGGGACATCTAAAGGTTCAGACCTGATTTTTTCTTTTGGTTGAACGTTGCCACTGCCAAAATCAGTGGTGCCGAAATTGACCGAGATTCCGTTTTCGATAGGTGGATCCATGTAGGTAAGGCCTATATAGAACAATATAAGCAACAGTACACTTAGTAGTAATGTTGTAAGTGTAAAAGATTTTTTCTTGTGTCTCGTGTCTAAAAACGACATACTTTAGTTAGGTCGCACGGCCAAAATAACCTTATAACTGTTCTTGTTGGCAATATCCATAACGTTCACCGCTTCTTTGATGGCGACGCTTTCTTCTGCCCTTAGAATAATCGTAGGTTTATCTTGCCCTTCAAGTGCCTTTTTTAATTCAATTTCCAAATATTCCCCGTTTATGCGCTCTTTGTTTACAAAATACTGTAGGTCCTTATCGATGCTCACAGATACATTTTGTGTGTTGGTGGATTTTCCCTTGGCCTTTGGCAAAAGCAGATCTAGCGCATTGGGCGAGTTCGACGTTAACATGAAGAATATCAACAACAAAAAAACAATATCTGCCATTGAGGACATGCTAAAGTCAGGACTCACTTTATTTCTTCCTTTCAACTTCATAGTCGATTGTTATAGTGGTTCGTTCAATAGATCTAAGAAATCTACCGCATTAGCTTCCATTTTATGTACTACCTTATCGGTTCTGTTCACCAAATGGTTGTAACCGATATATGCGATGATACCTACGATAAGACCTGCTACGGTTGTGGTCATGGCAGTATAAATACCTGATGCCAAGGACCCCATTTCTGCTTGTCCACCACTAATTGCCATTTCATGAAATGCCAAAATCATACCAATTACGGTTCCTAAGAACCCAATCATTGGTGCGGCACCGGCCACAGTTGCCAAAACACTCACGTTTTTTTCCAATTTATAAACCTCTAAAGTACCGGCATTTTCAATGGCTGTATTGATATCGTCTAGAGGCTTGCCAATACGTGAAACACCTTTTGCCGTCAGTCGGGCAACTGGTGAATCGGTCTGGGCACACAACATTTTAGCGGCATCCAATTTACCACTGGTTATGTGATCTCTTATCTGGTTCATAAAATTGCTATCGATTTTAGAGGCCGCCTTGATGGCAAAAATGCGCTCAAAATAAATGTAGAGTGCAACAAATAGCATAATGAACAGTACTGAAATAACAAGAATACTGCCCGTACCCCCATTAAATATCAAATCAATTACCGAAAGTGTTTTTTCCTCTGATAAAACTTCCCCCATTTCTGGGTCTTGTGCAAGGTCTTGAAATAATAACATAGAATTCTTTAGTATTAACATTTGCCCTTATAACGGTGGTTTATCTATTAAATTATGTGTACAATACAAAATCACGCATAAAAATGAAGACTACCGCTCCCGATACGAATCCGATTACCGCCAACCATGCTATATTCTTAAGGTACCAGAAGAAATCTATCTTCTCCATACCCATGGCCACTACGCCTGCGGCGGATCCAATAATAAGCATACTGCCTCCCGTACCTGCCGAATAGGCTAAGAAATGCCATAACGGGTTATCCATATCTTCGGAGAACATTCCTATACTAGCTGCGACCAAAGGCACATTGTCAATAATGGCAGAGCCTACACCGAACAACATCACCACAATATCGGTATTTGGTATGGCGGCATTCAAACTACCTGCATAATTGAAGAGGTAGCCCAATGATTCCAACGCTCCAACTGCCAATAAAATACCTAGAAAGAACAATATACTTGGCAGCTCGATCTTCGACAACGAATGATGAACCGGGCTATGGTGACCCACGGTATCATGATCTTCACCATGAACATTTGAAATACTGAACTTAGAGCTACTATAAATCTCCGCAAAAGTGGCTACCAGAGCCAAAGACAACATCATACCAACATAAGGGGGCAGATGGGTCACTGTCTTGAAAAAAGGAACGAATATTATTGCCCCCAGACCCAAATACAGCATGGTTGCACTGAATTTTGAACTTGTCTCTTCAGGGGCGTTAACATCAATATCCAAATCACCTTTAAAAGCCTTGAACCTGCTTGCAAACAGAACCGGCACTACCATACAGACAATAGATGGCACCAGAACGTGTTTCACCAACTCCATGGCCGAAACCTTATTGGCTATCCATAACATCGTGGTCGTCACATCACCGATTGGTGACCAAGCACCCCCAGCATTTGCGGTTATGATGATCATACCGGCAAACCACAATCTTGTCTCCCTGTCTTTGATTACCTTCTGTAAAATGGTTATCAAAACAATGGTGGCGGTCAGGTTATCGATTATCGCAGAAAGAATAAATGCAAAAATCGAAAAAAGCCACAACAACTTGCGCTTGCTCTTGGTCTTTATAAACCGCTTGATGGTTACAAAGCCATCAAAATAGTCTATAATCTCAACTATGGTCATCGCCCCCAAAAGAAAGAACAGTATTTCTGCCGTCTTGCCCAAATGGTGCAATAAGATTTCCTCAATATGTGTGGGCTCCAACTGCCTGAGCTCTGTATTGACCTCAAAAACATCCATATGGGCCAAGGCTATAATCGCCCATAAAATGGCCATCATCGCCAAAGCCGGTATCAACTTATCTATTTTAAGATTGTGTTCTAGGGTAATCGCAAGGTATCCTACGAGAAATACAATAATGATAATGGTCTCCATATTCGATTGGTTTTATTTTTATGGTTCAAGGCTATTTCAAATCCGAGCCGGTTCTGGTAAATTCCGTTTAAAGATATTCAAAAATGCCTTGCCAATGCAGTATATGGTATCTTTAAATACCGATTCATCTTCAATCGCAAGACAACGACTAAGGTCAATGCATCTAAATGAACATTTCTGTTTTTCGGTTTGAAAAAAAAATACTGCAACAAATATAAAAAAAATAGAACGCCATCCTACTTTTTTTCACACCATATCCAAGGTTCGAAAACACTTCGAAATTACTTCTGTTTATATAACATACCCGTATCTTTGTAAAAACAAATTTAATAACGACAGGTATGGATTTTTCATTATCGGAAGAGCATTTAATGATACAACAAGCCGCCCGTGATTTCGCACAGAACGAACTGTTGCCAGAGGTAATCGAGCGAGATGAGGAACAGCGGTTTCCTATTGAACAAATAAAAAAATTAGGTGATCTGGGGTTTCTGGGGATGATGGTAGACCCAAAATACAATGGCAGTGGAATGGATACCCTCTCTTATGTCATTGCCATGGAAGAACTTTCAAAAATAGATGCTTCGGCATCAGTGGTAGTATCGGTAAACAATTCTTTGGTGTGCTGGGGATTGGAAGCCTATGGCTCTGAAGATCAAAAACAGAAATACTTGGGGCGATTGGCATCAGGAGACATTTTAGGTGCTTTTTGTTTATCTGAACCAGAAGCGGGAAGCGATGCCACTTCACAAAAAACAACAGCCATTGATAAAGGGGATCACTATATTTTAAATGGCACCAAAAACTGGATCACCAATGGCAGTTCTGCAGAAATGTATTTGGTCATCGCCCAAACCTATAAAGAAAAAGGACACAAAGGAATAAATGT
>JAJRSY010000134.1 GCA_024278565.1 Bacteroidota bacterium | reverse complement strand
GCACCATTTTGAATTGCTCCATAAATGGTGTCATTTTTATAAAGTGGATAAATTTCTGTACTATTCTTTATTAATTCCCTTCTTGATTGGTATTTATCGGGCGAACTGCACAACCCGTTTTTAAGATTATATAAAAATTCCTTTTTATCGGAAATTCCATCTTTATCGTGTAAAAATTCAAGATTGTTGCTCAATAAGTTTTCAAATTGGCTAATGTCACAAGTATTAAAACCTACATTAAAAAGCAAGCTGTCCTTTGATATTATGGTTTTGTATAATTCAGATTTTTCTTGAACTTGTCCAAATAGAAAAGTAGATGTGAAACACAAAAATACGATTAGGTTTTTTTTATTGGTTTTATAGTTTGTCATTATCTCTACGGTTGTTTTTTTAATGGTGGGTAACTTGTTGTTAAACCAAATATACCCAAAAACTCCCGTTAACCACTCATTCTGTAAGATAAAGACATGAGAATAGCCCGAAAACAGCTATATTGGTTTATACACCCTATGACCGTTTTAGGTGTAAAATAGGTGATAAAGCGTTGTTGTAAATCAGCTTACCTACGTTTCTAAGATATGTGTCAACGTTAAGTGGGCGATAGCGTATAGCGTCGAGCTTACAGCATTGCACGCAAAGCGCCAACTAAAGCAGCCCCCGTGCTTTGATCTCCAAATAGGTATTGATGGTGTTGATGGTCAACTGCTCGGGTTTGGTCAAAATGGTCTGTATGCCGTACTGTTGCAATTCTTTTTGCATCAGGCGTTTTTCAAGAGCGAATTTCTCGGCAATGGTTTTGTGGTAGATGGCCTGTAGGTCTTCGGCATCTGTGGAAATAAGTGCCTCAAGTTCGGTGTTCTCGAAAAAAATAACGACCAAAACGTGTTTTTTAGCGATGGCCAATAAGAAGGGGAGTTGTCGCCGCATCGCCGAAATATGCTCGAAGTTGGTGTAGAGCAACAACAAGCTACGCTGGTTTATCTTACGCTTTATATGTGAATATAACGTTCCGAAGTCTGAATCGGTGAATTCGGTGGTGATGTTGTAGAGTTTTTCGAGAATGGTGTTCAGCTGGGTTGTTTTTTGTATGGCCGGTGCAAAGGCCGCTATGTCTTTTGAAAAGGCGAGCATACCGGTTTTGTCATTTCGTTTCAATGTCACGTTCGAAAATGCCAAGGTTGAATTGATGGCGTAGTCCAATAGTTTTAATCCGTTGAAGGGCATTTTCATCACACGGCCCGTATCGATTATCGAATAAATGGCTTGCGACTTCTCATCTTGGTATTGGTTGACCATCAGGTGGTCGTTCTTGGCGGTGGCTTTCCAATTGATGGTTCTAAAATCATCACCAGCTACGTATTCCTTGATCTGTTCGAATTCTTGGGTATGGCCAATACGTCGTATTTTCTTTAACCCGAACTGGGTCAATTTGTTGCTGATTGCCAAAAAGTCATACTGCTGCATTTGAATGATACTGGGGTATACTGGCACCATCTGGTTCTTTTGAAATACATACCTGCGCTTTACGATCTTTAGGGGTGATGAGGCATACATATTGAGGTGCCCAAAATGGTACTCGCCCCGGTCAACGGGTCGAACCGTATATTCAAAGTCGTGTTCTTGGTTTTTCAAAAGAGAGGTCGTGTACTCAAAATCACGTTTTTGAAACTGTACTGGCAATTCATCAATGAGCGAAATATGGGTTTTAAAAGGGTAGCGCGATCGAAAGGTAAAACCAATGGGGTTGAAATCACTGTTCGATAGTTTTTTTGGGAGTTTTCGTGAGGCCTCCAACCCTTCGGTGCTGTACAGTAAATAAATATCAAATAGAAAAAGACCCAAGAGCAACAAGGTCAAAAACCAAGCAATGGGGTAGATGAAACCGAACCAATATGATAGCACAAAACAGGCCGCCAACAAGGCGATGTACCTGAAAAATGTGTTGTGTATGTAGAACGACTTTAAAAATTGCATGCGCTTAGCGAGGTATTTCAACAGATTCCATAATCATGGTGACGACACTTTCGGTGGTCATGCCCTCCATTTCACGTTCTGGGGTTAAAATCACCCTGTGGTTGAGTACCGGTACCAAGGCTTTTTTAATGTCTTCGGGTATTACAAAATCCCTTCCGCTGATTGCCGCAAAGGCTTTGGCCGAGTTCAGGGTGGCAATTGAGGCTCTCGGTGATCCACCCAAATACAGGTGTGGGTGGTTACGGGTCTTGGTGATGATATCGGCAATATACTTGATGATCTTTTCTTCAACAATGATGTTTTGGATCTTCGATTTATAATCGGCCAATTGCTTGGGTGCTATGACATCGGTAACGAGGGCCTGCGGTTCTGAGCCCTTGCGTTCATGGTGGGTCTGTATGATCTGTTCTTCTTCTTCTAAAGTAGGGTAATCAACTTTTATCTTAAAAAGAAAACGGTCTAACTGTGCCTCGGGTAGGGCATAGGTGCCTTCTTGGTCGATGGGGTTTTGGGTAGCGAGCACCATAAAGGGGGTGTCCATTTTATAGGTGGTGCCGTCCATGGTTACCTGTCGTTCTTCCATGGTTTCGAACAT
>JAJRSY010000133.1 GCA_024278565.1 Bacteroidota bacterium | reverse complement strand
TGAAAACTTAAAATATTACGATGCCGATTACCAAAAATATGGCTTGGGGGCAACCGAGGTGTATATATTTCAAAAAAAGCAACATGATTTTTAATAAGCTACTCTTCCAATATGGTGGTAACGGGGCCGAAATTGTCGATGGTCAGGTTTGTAATTCGGACATTACTTGAGGTGAGCAGTGAAATACCGCTCAGTTTTATATTGTGCTCAAAGGTTTTATTATCTTCTTTCAGAGTTGTTGTAACAAATACCGTACCCCCTTGGGCAATGATCTCATCAATAACCGTAGGTTCGGTCAAAGGTATTTCATCACAGAAATAGTTTTTGGTAATCTTATCAGAAAAAGTTCGATAGGTTATTTTAGCAGGTCCTGATTCGCTAACGGCAATTTCGATTTGGGCTGTTGAAACCTCGTTTTTTATGGGTCCTACAGGCAATTCTAAAATCAAGGCCTCGCTATCGTTCAGTTTAAAAAACACATTTGCCTCATCTAAGGCAACGGCCTTGCAGTTTTGAATGGTCGCACTATCAAAGTCTAAGGTCTCAATTTGTAGATCACCATCGTCACAGGAAGCGAAAATGGTTAAAAGTCCAAAAAAAAGCATTCTTTTCATATTCCAAATTTAAGCGAAATATTCGATAAGTTTCATTTGAATTAAGTAGAAATTAACTTTTATTCAGTTAATTTTGACCAGTTTAATCCCACCAGTGGGTTTAATTCCCCGTATACTTGCATCGAAATGCAAAACCTGCCCGTCCGGCAGGCGGGGGTATTTTACTTTTTCATGCCTCGTGGGTTTGCCCCGAGGTTATTGACTTATGTTTCATTATGTTTCAATTGATATGAAGGTATATCTTGACAGTGCTGCCACTACGCAGGTAAGAGAAAGTGTAATTATCAAAATGCAGGTTGCGTTAGAGGGGTTTTATGGAAATCCGTCTTCCGTTCATAGTTTTGGTAGGTCAGCAAAAACAGCGATAGAAAGTGCCAGAAAAACCATCGCCAAGTATTTGAACGCACGGCCCGGCGAGATTATTTTCACCTCTGGGGGTACCGAGGCCGATAATATGATCTTAAGGTGCGCCGTGGCCAATCTGGGTGTAAAGACCATTATCACTTCAAAAATAGAGCACCATGCCGTACTTCATACCGCTGAAAATTTACAGAAATCGGGTGGCGTTGATCTGAGGTTTGTTGATCTGGACGAATATGGCGATCCGAAACTATCTCACTTAGAAGAATTGTTGCAAAAAGATGATTCGAAAAAATTGGTCAGTCTTATGCATATAAACAATGAGATTGGCAATAAATCGAATATTGATGGGATATGTCGTATTTGCAAGGGGCACAATGCGCTTTTTCATTCTGATACGGTACAGTCGATAGGCCATTACCCTTGGGATGTACAAAAAACCCCAATTGATTTCATGACTGCAGCGGCCCATAAATTTCATGGTCCAAAGGGGGTTGGTTTTGCCTTTATTCGGAAGAATTCAGGATTAGGACATATGATTTCTGGCGGTAGCCAAGAACGTGGGTATCGTGCAGGGACCGAATCTTTTCACAATATCATAGGTCTTGAGGAAGCATTTATCTGTGCCTATGCTAATTTAGAGAAAGAAGCAGCCTATGTAACCGAATTGAAGCGGTATTTTATTGAAAAAATAAAAGAGCACATTCCAGCTGTTAAATTCAATGGTCATTCGGGTGACCTAGAAAAAAGCACATATACTTTGGTCAACGTACTATTGCCGATGGAACCCCAAAAAGCGTTGATGTTGTTGTTTCATTTGGATCTAAAGGGAATTGCCTGCTCAAAAGGCAGTGCCTGCCAGTCAGGAAGCGATAAAGGCTCTCATGTACTTTCTGAAATACTGTCAGATGAAGATCTGAAAAAACCATCGCTGCGTTTTTCTTTTTCAAAATACAACACTAAAGAGGAGTTGGATTATACGATTGGGGTATTGAAAGACTTTGTACAAAAGTAGACTAAAGAAAAAGTTGATTATCAAATTCAGCCCTTTGTCTTCCTTTTTCTATCTTTTTTCCGTTCTTTTTCGTACGGGAATTTTCTAGCGGCCAATTTCATCATTCTATCAATCATGTCATTGGTATTCTTACCAGATTTTTTGTTGATCGTCTTTTCGTATTTCCAGAGAAGCTTACCTGTTTTGCCATCACTTATTTTCATGCCGATACGGCCAAAATTGGCATCGCCCAAAAGAAAATCAATAAAATTGAATTCGTCAGAAACACCTTTAGACAACAAGATGTTCAAATCTAAACTACCACTAATGATGCCATCGACCTGAAGTATTTCGCTAAGTTCCTTTATAGTATAGATGTCTATATTCTCGTAAGAGATATCGTTTTTGGACAGAATCGCATTCGTGTTTTTGGTATTTTGAAAATCAACTAAAAATTTCTTTTTTTTCTTGCGTTTTGAAAAGTAGGTTTTCAATGCATTTTGTACGGCATAGCCCTCTTTTTTCGCACGCCTTTTCAATTCTTTTTTTGAAACTTCATCTTTCAGATCCAGATTGGTGAGAAAAGGTAAGATGGCCAGTACTTCATGTTGTTTGCTCAGCGCATCAAATTTGGCACTTTCGTAAATGTTTTTTTGGGCATTCAATGAAGTCCCAATTAAAAAAATAAAACAATAAATGGCATTCTTCATTTATTTTTATTTCAGGAACCAGTCTGTTTGTTGACCGATAAAAAGTGATACATTGATTAAAATCGGGCACTCATTCTTAAATTGAGTACACGGCTTGTCATAAAATTGGGTACGGCAAATTGTTGTTTGCTGTCGATATCCCTAACCCATGTGTTTGTTATTGAATTTTGGTTGTTAAAGAGATTGAAAACCTCAAAACCAACATTCAGTTCTTTGAATTTATGCAACCAATGATTTTTAGGATATCGGTTTTCTTCATTTACAAAAATATATGAAATTCCTAAATCTGCACGCTTATAATCTCTTAATCTACTTTGGTAAATATACGGATCTACATAATTTGGTGAACCACCGGGCACCCCTGTATTGTATACAAGGTTCAAATACATTTTTATATTGGGCCTATCAGGTATATAATCTTGAAACAGAATGGCGAATTTTAGGCGTTGATCGGTAGGGCGGGCGATATAGCCCCTTTTATTACTGTTTTCTTCTGTTTTTAAAAACCCGATACTTACCCATGATTCCGTTCCAGGAACGAAGGCTCCGTTCATTCTCAATTCGGCTCCGTAAACATATGCTTTGGCATTGTTGTCGGCTGAATATCGTATGCGCACATCTTCCAAGGTATAGGTGTTTACGTTGGTCAATTTTTTATAGTAGGTTTCGGTCAACAACGTGAAGGGTCGGTCCCACAGTATAAAACTGTATTCGTTGCCCAGTACAAAGTGTATTGATTTTTGGGCTTTAACCGCAGATTGTACAAGACCAAGGTTGTCACGTAGCTCTCTGTAAAATGGGGGCTGATGGTAGATGCCCGTTGAAAGGCGAAACAGCATGTCTTTCTTCCAATGGGGTTTTATGACAAATTGCGCCCTAGGGCTTACAACGGTTTGCGAAACCTTGGGTACGCCAGTTCCACTTACCGTCCAATGTTGCGCCCGTATTCCTAAATTGTAATATAGGCTATGGCTTTTCCAAATAAAATGTTCACTGAATTGCGAGAAGGCAGAGAATCGATTGGTTTTTACAAAATTTTTGGCAATCAATGAGGTATATGCGGTTAGGGGACCTTCGAAGGGTTCTTCGGGTTGATCGTTTCTGAATTCCGGTAAGGGAGGTCTAATTGAAAATCCGGTCGAATCAATAAATTCAGATTCACGTAGCTGATCGCGTATATCTTCATGGGTGTATTTCAGCCCCCATTCAATAGTCTTTTCTCCTGCGGTGTGTTTTCCTTTATGGGCAAGGTTGAAAATAAGGGCGTCGAGGTTGTTTCTAGCCCTATTGAACTGTGACCCAATGCCTTTAGAAGCAGTAACCTCTCCGAGGGTATCACTTCCTAAATTGGTGTCAATTTCACCCAGTTCGTACTGCGCTATAACATCTGAACGTTCTTCTTCAGTGGTATGGTAGATTGATGAGATCAGCTTCAATACGGTGTTGTCGTTTAAAAAATAGTTTGCTTTCAAGGCTCCAAAAGCGGTGTTGTATTTATTGTTTTCCTTTCCTTGGTAATGTACGACTAAGGCTTTGGGCTGGTCGAGGGTGCCGAAATTGGTCTGCCTTTTCAATGGCTGGTTCTGGTAGTCATTGACCGAGATGTTTCCTAAAAAGTTCAAGCTGAATTTTTCTGAGAAGTGATAGGTGAAATAACTTTGGGCATCGAAAAAAGTGGGATTGAAATTCGTTTTAGTTTGTTTACTGTTCACCAAAAGCGAATTGTTACGGTACCGTATTCCTGTAATACTGGTAAACCGTTTTCGTTTTGACACGGTCTCTACCGAAGCACTGGCACCTAAAAAACTTAGGCTTATTTGGACTTCGGAAGTTACTGGGTTTTTATAGGTGATATCGAGAACCGAAGATAGTTTATCGCCATATTTTGCTTGAAACCCACCGGCTGAAAACTTCACGTTCTGCACAAGGTCACTATTTACAAAACTCAAACCTTCTTGTTGTGCAGATCTGATAAGAAAAGGGCGGTACACCTCTATTTCGTTCACATACACCAAATTTTCGTCGTAATTGCCCCCACGAACCGAGTACTGTGTGCTCAGCTCGTTGCTTGAAGATACACTGGGCAATAGCTTTAAAACATTTTCCACTCCGGCATTTGCCCCGGGTATTTGCTTTATTACCTCTCTGGGAATCGAAACCACACCCTCGATATTTTTTTTCCCTGTCGGAGAGACGATAACTTCTGCCACTTGAATTACATCTGTTTTCATCACAGGATTGAATTCGAAGGTTTCGTTCGTTGATAGGATCAATCTCTCTAGAACCACATTTTTATGCCCTAAATGTGAAAAAGTGACCAAAGTTTCTGTATCAGAAACTATTTGAATTAGATAAAACCCGTTGATGTCAGAGAAAGCTCCATTTGCGATGGTAGAAATGTTTACATTCTGTAAAGGCTTGTTCTGCTGATCTAATACCACTCCGGTAATGGTCGCTGTCTGCGCGGTAAGAGACATGAAATTGCACAATACCACTATAAAAAGTATGTGTTTTAAAAACTTCAAACTTTTATTTTCTATAAAATTTACTGTTAAGGGTAGTGCTGTTTCCTACATTGTCGGTTACCTTGACCACAAGATCGAACTGCGTTTGGTCTAGGGTATTATCGTCAAAATTATAAGTAATCGTATTGGTCTTTGGTTCGTACTCCATCAGGATCCATTTACCGTTCAAGGTGGCCGAATAGCTGTCAATACCGCTGAGGTCGTCTGATATTCGTAAACTGAGATAGTTGTAATTGTTCAGCCATTGTTTTTCTTTAAAGTTCTTAGGTTTTATTTTTGGTGAAATGGTATCCTTTGCCAAAGTATAAGTACCTAAATTACGTGTTCTTGTTGTAAAGGTGCCGCCTCTTTTGTAGGTTGAAGCGTAGCTGGGTTTCAACTTTTTGTTTAATCGGGCAATAAAAAGCTGTTTACGCTCTTCTTTGGAAAACTTAGACACATCAAAGGAGATTGTGAAATTGCGATGTGCGGGCACCCTGCCGTTGTGCACTGTGATGGTATCTTTTCCTTTTTTTAGATCAATGTAGAAATTTTTATAAAATGTATTTGCGGGAAAGTAGATCTTAGCTGTCCCAAGGTCATAGTTGTTGGGTTTTTTGGCGATGACATAATTATCGGTCTTCGTCTCTTCTTTTTTTATCAATAAAGGCTCTTTTTTTCCTTCAACGGGTATGGTTACCTTGGTCAGGTTGCCCTTAAGGTCTTTTATCAATAGTTCCACGTTGTAGGAAAGCCCTTCGACAACTGCTATTTTCCCCTCATTCTTTAAGGTATTGTAAATGCTCAACCGATTGCCCGGTGCTTTGAAGCACTGTTGTATTTTTTGTCGGTATTTGCCATAATGGTCATAATCTATAAGCGTGTTTATATACCTGGTTTCTGAGAAGGAGAAGGTCTCGAAATCATATTCGGTGTACAGTTTACCGTTTACCAATTGTTGTACCGAGTAAATTCCGTTTTTGTTGGCTGCCATATCTTGGCGGTCGTAGGTCAAAATTCCAAACCCAATAGTGCCCGATGCAATGACAGTATCAGCCAAGAAGGTACCATCTTTTTGTTTTGAGAAATTAACTTGAACCTTATCATTACTCTGGTTCACCTGCGCATTTTCAGAAAGCGGATAGGCATATAACCTTTCTAAAATAGGATCCGTGGCATCTCTTATATCGATACCGTATAATAACGGATTGGTGGGATTTTGTGAGATACTGCTTCTGATTTCAAAATGAAGGTGCGGGCCCGAAGAGCCGCCCGTATTGCCACTATAGGCAATCAGTGTTCCTTTTTCTACCTTTAATTCGCCATAATCGGGAAAGACCTCTACCTGGTACGATTTTTTCTTGTATTGAATTTTTTTGATGTACTCCTCAATTTCTGGAGCGAATTTTTGTAAGTGCCCATAAACCGAGGTATACCCATTTGGGTGGGCAATATACAGCACTTTGCCATAGCCCCAATATGATACTTTTATGCGTGTTACGGTGCCATTTCCAATGGAATAGATTGGCAGTCCTTGGCGTTGTTGCGTTTTTATATCGATACCAGAGTGAAAGTGATTGTTCCTGAGCTCACCAAAGGTGCCGGACAAAACCAAAGGAATATCCAAGGGCGGTCTGAAAGCATCTATGGGGTATTTGTCTTGCCCGAAAACTCCCAAAGAAAAAAAAATGATAAGTCCTGAAAATAATCTATTCATAATAACAAAAGTAAGTTGGTGCGATAGGGGTATAATAAACTTCTAAGATTAAACCAGTACAACCCAAAAGCTATTCTTACAAAATTAAACAGATGAAAGCGATAATCAGCATCCGTCAAGAGAAAAGATCGCTTCACATTACCGCTTGCCCTCATAACTAACGGTTTTAAAGAAATTAAAGTATTACTTTAAGAATAAATGAAAAAAGTATTGCTAAGTACTGAAATCTATGTTAACTTTGTGTAAAACGCATTGAGTTTTACGCATGGGCGAATTGGTCGATATAGTTGATTCTTTAGAAAATAAAATTAGTAAGTTGTTGCATAAGTTGGAGTTGTTGCAGCAGTCCAATACAAAGTTGGAAAATGAACTGACCGCTACAAGAAAGAACCAAGATAGTTCTCAAAAATCAGTTTCTGATTGGGAGGAAAAGTACAATTCGCTAAAGCTAGCTAATTCAATGCTGGGCAGTAATACGAATAAAACAGAAGCCAAGCTAAAAATAAACGCACTGATTAGAGAGTTAGATCATTGTATCGGTCAACTCGCTGTGTAAGGTGCAACATACTATGTCAGAAAAGCTCAAAATAAAGCTCTCGATTGCAGATAGGGTTTATCCTTTGACAATTGACCCTAGTCAAGAAGAGGGTCTACGAAAGGCGGCCAAAAACATTGAGCAATTGGCGAAGAAATTCGAAAAGAGCTATGCCGTTCGTGATAAGCAAGATGTATTGGCGATGTGTGCCCTACAATTTGCTTCGAAAATTGAGCAAAAAGGCATTGATAGCTCAGAAGGAGCTAACGAAGCTGTCGAACGTTTAAAAGCGTTGGATGCGTTGGTGAGTACCCAGCTTGGTATTAAATAAGTTCTTTTATATAAAGTAGAAGTTACTGCCCACATTGGTAATAATTTTGACAAACTCAACACTAATTTTTTAAAAAGGGTGAGTTTAGATTGTAAAAGCATGCCTTGCCAGTACAAGGATCCTTGAGCAGTCTGGTAGCCCTAAACCTGTTTATCGGAGTTTGTACAAAACTTCTCCAATGTGGGCTTTTTTTTTAAAATAGAATCCAATTATTTGGTGAAATTGCCAAAGGGGTTTACTGATTAAGGTGCTGAGTAAAAGGTATTGTTATTTTGCACATTGGGCAATTGCTCATAATTAACAAGTTAATTTTAATATTTATGGATAATATAACATCAATAACAATGGCTGTTGTAGGGCTTGTGATAGGCTTCGTGATTGCAAAGTTCATGGAAAAAGGGAAGGCCTCAAAGACCGTTGCAAATGCGAAGAAAGAAGCGGCTTCACTACTAAAAATCGCAAAGATTGACGGTGAGAACCTTAAAAAGGATAAAATGTTTCAGGCCAAAGAAAAATTTTTGGAGCTGAAGAGCGAGCATGAAAAAGTAATTTTTAATAAGGATAAGAAAATACGGGATGCCGAAAAACGAATTCGAGACAAAGAATCTCTTGCAAGCAGTGAATTGGCAAAGAGTAAAAATCTCAACCAACAGTTAAAAGGCAAACTCAAGGATGTAGAGCATAAGTCTGCTTTTTATGAAAAGAAACAAGCCGAGCTTGAAAAGTTGCATACTAACCAAGTACAACAATTAGAGACTATTTCTGGTCTTTCGGCAGATGATGCCAAAAGTCAATTGATGGAATCGTTAAAGGAAACAGCAAAGTCTGATGCCATGAATTATTTACAGACGACTATGGAAGAGGCCAAGCTAACGGCACAGCAAGAAGCTAGAAAGATAATAATCAATACCATACAGCGTATTGGTGCCGAAGAGGCAGTTGAGAACTGCGTATCCGTATTCAATCTGGAGTCTGATGATATCAAAGGACGTATAATCGGTAGGGAAGGTAGAAATATTCGTGCTTTGGAATCGGCTACCGGTGTGGAGATTATAGTCGACGATACGCCTGATGCAATCATTCTGTCTTGTTTTGACTCGGTTCGTAGAGAAATAGCACGTTTGTCATTGCACAAGTTAGTCACAGATGGAAGGATACACCCAGCCCGAATTGAGGAAATCGTTAAAAAGACCGAGCGGCAGATCGAAGCCGAAATTGTAGAGGTTGGAAAGCGTACAATTATTGATCTTGGTATTCATGGTCTGCACCCTGAGTTGATAAAGGCGGTAGGGAGAATGAAATACCGTTCGTCTTATGGTCAGAATCTTTTGCAGCACTCAAGGGAAGTTGCAAAGTTATGTGGGGTTATGGCAGCTGAACTAGGCTTAAATGCAAAGGTAGCGAAAAGAGCAGGTCTCTTGCACGATATAGGCAAGGTGCCGAATACAGAGGCGGAAGTTGAAACACCCCACGCCATTCTTGGAATGCAATGGGCTGAAAAGTTTGGTGAAAAACCTGATGTTTGTAATGCAATTGGGGCACACCATGATGAAATTGAAATGAAAACCTTGATTTCACCGATCGTTCAGGTGTGTGATGCAATTAGTGGTGCACGCCCTGGGGCAAGACGACAGGTGATGGACTCGTACATTCAGCGACTAAAAGACCTTGAAGAAGTTGCTTTTGCGTTCGGCGGGGTGCAGAAAGCCTATGCTATTCAAGCGGGTAGAGAGCTTCGGGTAATCGTGGAAAGTGAAAAAGTAAGCGATGACAAGGCAGCTGAACTTTCTTTTGAAATATCGCAAAAAATACAGACTGACATGACCTACCCCGGTCAAGTGAAGGTTACTGTCATACGTGAGACCAGAGCTGTGAACGTGGCCAAATAAAAAATAACAAAGAGGTAAACCATAAATTTTGATTTAAAAGAGTTGCGTTCAGCAACTCTTTTTGTAATCAGTATTGGAGAAAAAAAGTTAAAATATTGAAAATCAACATACCGTTGAATTTAAACGCAAAGTTTGGCAGGAGTATAAGAGCAAGAGCTTTCATAGGTTCGGCGATTGTTGGTCAGGTAATTCAAAAGACTATTTTAGAAACTGAAACGAGTCAATTTCCATACACTTTGTTATTCTTCATCAGCGGTTGTGATACTCTCAGTTTCGACATCGGTCTCTGTTGCGGCCTTGTTGAGGTTGTTCTTCATGATGTTCAGCTTTTTGAGCTTTCCTTGCCATGTTGAGAGGTCTTCTTTATGGTCATTTACTCTTTTGACCACATCTTTCACCAGCGGATTGTCTTCAGAAGCGTTGGAGAAAAACTGAAGATTGTTTTCTAACTGAAGAATCTCGTTCTTGCTTTCTTCGATTTTTCTGCGGATAAAGGTACGCTCATTGGAAATTGCCCTTTCATTGTCGTTTTGCGCCAGTTGTTGGATCTTGTTGCCATATTTCAGCAATTCGGTTTCCTGTCTTCCGAGACCGAGTTTTTTGAAAATTCCATCCAGTATTCTGTCGAATTTTTGATCTATATTCTTTTTGTTGAAAGGAACCCTGCCCAGCGCTTTCCATTTGTCGACAAATTCTTTGATGCTCGTTATATCTTTATCGCGTTCACCAGATAAATTAAAGGTTTTTAAATTTTCTAAATAGGCTTTTTTCTTTTCTAGATTTTCAACCTCTTCTTTTTGTGATTTGTTTTTTAGGGCGTGCAAGCGATTAAAATAGTGGTTGCAGGCACTTTTAAAGTCTTTCCAAATCGCATCTGAAAATTTACGGGGTACATGACCGATTTTCTTCCATTCGTTTTGAATGCGTTTCATTTCTTGGGTGGCCGTATCCCAATCATCACTGTCCTTTAAAGAAATTGCCAAATTCAATAAAATTCTTTTCTTATCTAAATTATCTTGTTGGTCTTTTTTCAGTCCTTTGTAATAAGCATTTTTAATTCGGTTGAAACCACGAACGGCTTCTTTGAACTCGGCCCATGTTTTTTCATTGACCTTTTGAGGTACTTTGCCAGCTTTGAAAAATGCCTTACGTTGCTCTTCGATCTGTTGTATTTGCTGTTGTAGGGCTTTATGGTTATCGGCAACATGCTCTGATATTGCTTTTATTTCAGCAATAATTTTTTGTTTGGCCACTAAGTTCTGTGCATGTACCTTATCAAGGTCTTTGAAATATTCTTGTCGTCTTTGGTGTAGGTTCTTGGTGGCTGCGCTGAACAGATCCCATATTTGGTCTCTGTACTCTTTACCTACCGGGCCTATTTCTTCTTTCCAAATTTTGTGTAGGATCTGAAGTTCACGAAATGCCTTGCTAAGGTTCTCTTCATATGCCAAGGCTTCTGCCCGAACAACCAATTTTTGCTTTTCCTCTAAATTGTGTTTAAAATCAAGATCGCGTAACTCTCTGTTGATGCTGAGAAAGTCATAAAAAATTTCTGTATGGTGCTGGTAGGTTTTCCAGACGTCATTATAATGGTTGCGGGGCACAGGACCAGTTCTACGCCACCTTTCTTGAATGTTTTTGAAATTCTTGTAAGTGGTGTTGATATCCTCCTCTACATTGACCAATGCCTTAAGGTTTTCTATTATCTCTAACCGTTCACTTAGGTTATCCTTTAGGCTTTTTTCTTGGTTGGCGCGGTAGTGGCTTCGTTTATCCCTGTAATCTGAATAAACCTCATTAAATTGTTTTTTTGTGACCGAATTGTACCTGAAATCAATTTCGTTACCTCCATTGGCCACAAAATTTTGTTTCTTGCGCTCTAAGAATTCTTGGAATTTATGATCAAATTCACACTTAATACTTTCTACATGCTTTTTGATGGCCTGTACCTTTTCGTTTTTTACAAGCTTTTGTAGTTCACCGGTCAGGTTTTCAATAGACATGGCATGGTAGTCAAGAATAGGAATTTCATGCCTGCGGTGGTTATCGGTATCTTCTGCATCTTCGGCATTGTTCTGGTCAATTTCAGATTCACCGTTGTCCTCTTTTTCTTTGGTGCCTTCAGTATTTGGTATTACAGATTCAGCCACTTCTTCAGCCACTTCAATTTTTTCTTCGATTTCAGGAGTAACTTCTTTGTTACCATCAGTATCCAAGGGCGTTTCGGCCTTTTCTGTATTTTCCTTTCCGACCACTTTCTCCAATGGTTTCTGTTCTTTCTCTTCTGACATTTTCGAGATATTGATTTTGCGAAAGATTGCCTTTGTAAGATAGTAACAACCTTTCTAACAACAAAAATAATAAATGACTTCTTTGGAAGGGATACATTTTTTATAAAAAATCAGTAGTGTCCGACTAATTTTTTTTAAAAGCGGGATTTCCTAAAAGGATTTCCCGCTAGTTATATTGATTTTGCGAAAAATAGGACTATGAACAAAAGTAACAACTTTAGCGGACAGCCTATTTATCAAACAGCTTTTAAAGTTGCTTTCTCCCGATAGTATTGCTCGGACAGTATCTAAGTATTATAGTGATAGGTGTTACAAGCGATTTAAGACCTATGATGATTTAGTGATAATGCTCTGACATTGAGTGGGGTAAGCTCTTTGCGAGAACTATCTACTATACTATTGGCCTGTGAAGGCAGAATAGGCATTTGAAACTTAAAGTACTTTCACAAACGCAGTACCTTATCCGATACCACAAGTGATATGGTTTTGAAAGATGAGCGCATCAGCGTTCAAAAAATAGATAAAACCATTGAACTAAGGCGTGTCGCCTATTAGGATAGTGAAAAAGGAAAAGTGTATGGGTTCATTACCAATCATTTTGAGTTAGAACCCGATAAAATCGCTGTTATCTACAAACACAGGTGGCAGATAGAGACCATGTTCAAGCGTCTACAGCAAAACTTCCCCCTCAAGTACTTTTTTGGAGATAATCAAAATGCCATTGAAATACAGATTTGGTGTGGCCTTATTATACAATTGCCCATGCTGGTAATACAACGAAAAACCAAACGTAGGTGGGTATACTCAAATATGGCATCAATGATACGATTCTACTTAATGACTTATATAGACTTATTCAAATTTCTTGAAAACCCCAATAAACAATGGTTGGAACCAACCACAAAACCTCCAGACAAACAACTAAGCCTATTTTGATATATACTTGCTATATCAACTTAAAGTGAAATAGTATCGTTTTAAAGGGGGCAAACAACCATAATTCAGCAAAATCGTATTTTAGTCGGACACTAATGATAAAAAAACATTGTTGTCCGATAAAAGACATAAGACCGCCCTGCCTGCCGGTCAGGCAGGTTCGCTGTAAGAACAAAGAGCAAAGACTTGACCTGCCTGCCGGACAGGCAGGTTGTAACTAGCTGACAGACACTATTTTAATGAATGACTGTTTTGACAAAAAATAAAAATTCAAAAAGTAAGGTATGTCTTTATAAAAAACGCCCGATTGATCATTATATATAGGTTTTGAGCATTTGTGTAAACCTGCCTGCCGGCCAGGCAGGTTTTAATCAGACAATAGTGATAAAAAAACATGATTTAGTAACAGCTAGCTGTTCCAGATTTCCCATGCTTTTTCTGCCTGTAATCGAAGCATTAGGTGACCGTTGCTAACCTGCGCCCCTTGTTCTTGCCCTGCAATTAAAAAAGCGGTTCTTTCTGGGTTGTAGATCAAATCAAAGAGCAGATGGCCTGAGGAGATAAATTGATAAGGTACATCTGGTTTCCGATCTATGTTCGGGTGGGTGCCCAAAGGGGTGCAATTAATCAAAATGGTATGTTTTCTAAAAACTTCTTCATTTAGATCTTGATATGAAAGTTGATCTGTCTTTGGGTTTCGCGATACAAATGTATATGAAATGCCCAATTCATGAAGCACATAGGCTACTGCCTTAGAGGCTCCTCCTGTACCTAATATCAAGGCTTTTTTGTGCTGTTTTTTTAGAAAGGGCTCTATTGATTTTTGAAACCCATAAGCATCGGTATTGTATCCTTTTGTGCCCTTTTCAGTAATTTTAATAGTATTTACGGCACCTATTTTTTCGGCCTTTTCATCAAGTTCGGTCAAATAGGGCATTACGGTTTCCTTATAGGGTATTGTGACATTGAGGCCCTTGATATTCTTGCTCTGTTGTATGATATTTTGAAGTTCATCAATTTGCTGTAGATCAAAATTTTCGTACGAATGGTCGATCAAATTCAAATCAGCGAATTTTTTCGTGAAATATCCTTTTGAGAACGAGTAGGGGATATTCTTACCTACCAATCCGAACCTAACTTGTTTGCTTTCTGTTTTTTCCATACCAATCCAATCCTAATAAAACACTTATTCCGACAATAACAAAAAATAAGGCCCACCAAGTTTCCGAAATTTCAATATTGGGAAAAAAACGTTCATAGTTTGCTATAATTTCCCTTCCGTTGGAATCCAACACTGCTTGTCCTACCTCATTGGTCTTGTAGATCGTTTTTTTCCAAGGCCACACGACCCCCAACGAACCTGTTATAAACCCTAAGATCATGGCGGTGGTTATATGTTTATAATGTTTGAGCACATAGTTTAGAATATGGGAAAGTGTTACCAGGCCCGCAGCAGAGCCCGCAGTGAACACTGCCAATATTTTCAATGTATTCAAACGTTCGCCATTCTCGATAAAACTAAAATCTCCTTTGGCCAATTCTGTAAAAGTGTCGTAAAGTGCATTGACCGAATCAACCAAAAGCAGCACGTAATTACCCAATAATATTAAAATAAACGACCCAGAAAGACCAGGCAACGCCATGCCCGAAACACTTATCATTCCGCAGAGAAAGATAAATAAAAGATTGTCATTCTCTTTTGCCGGACTCAAAAAACTGATCGACACACCTATTATCAACCCTAAGACCCCTACTGATATGGTTTTTTTGTTCCAATGCCCGAAATCTTTGGCGATGTAGTAAATAGAGCCCAAGATCATTCCGAAGAAAGCGGCCCATACAAATAATTCTTTTTGGGCCAGAAAATAGTCGAGTACTTTTGATATGCTAAAGTAACTTACCAACATACCAAAAATCAAAAGTGATAGAAAACTACCGTTTACGTAGCGGTAAAAACTTTTTAGTCTACCATTTAATAACAATTTAAAGGCTTTGCCATTTATTTTTTGCAGCGAATAGATGAATTCTTCATAAAAGCCACCAACAAATGCCACTATACCACCAGAAACCCCTGGTACTTTATTGGCAGCACCCATGAACAACCCCTTGATGACCAGAAAAAACTTATCTGAAAATGTTCTTGGGTCGTTCATGCCTCGAAACCGCTTTATTTTTTTTCCGCTACCTTTTCAAGTATAAAAATAAGCGAAAATCCGATGATGGAGGCTATAATGGCATAGGTTAATTGATTATCACCCTCAAAGGAGAAGGGCAAGACGTTTTGCCCATCTATCACGATCACTTTTTCGCCGAAAGTCTTGGTCTTAAATATTTTTTTCCAGGGCCATATTTTGTTCAGCGAACCTAAAATAAACCCGGTCAGCAATGCTAAGGTGCTGTTTTTGTAGTGGCTGAACATCCATTTGAGGATCTTCGCAAAGCTCAATAGTCCGAACACGGCACCAGCAGCGACTGTGGCCACAATTTTAAGGTCGTATTCGTGAACGGCATCTAAAATTGTTTTGTAGGATCCGAGCACAACCAGAATAAAAGCGCCCGATATGCCGGGCAAGATCATAGCGCACACGGCCAAGGCCCCAGATAAGAACAAAAAGGGGAGGCTGTCGATATTCTCATTGGGAGGCAAGGTGGTAATATACCAAGCCGTTACCGCACCTAACAGAAATGTTGTGATAGTGGCCAAATTCCATTTTCCTATTTCCCTGCCCACAAAGAAAATACTTGCCGTGACCAGGCCAAAGAAAAATGACCAAAGGGGAATGGGCTGGTTCTCTAACAACCAACCTACCAAGGAGGCCAATGAAAAAAGGCTTATGAAAATACCTGAGAAAAGAGCCAATAAAAAATTCCCGTTCAATTCGACCCAAAAGGCTTTGAGCCCTTTTTTTTGCCACAGCTTAAGGGTATCGATATTTATTTTATTGATAGATGTAATGAGTTCTTCATAGATGCCCGATATAAAGGCGATCGTGCCCCCTGACACACCAGGCACAACATCGGCGGCACCCATGGCAATGCCTGTGAGGGTGATGAATACGTATTGTAAAAAGTTTCTGTTTTCCATGGAATAAAAAAACAAAAATAGTTCTTTTAACTGGAAGTCTTTTTAAAATTGGAGATCAGGTTCCGGACCCATTCGGTGTCACCGTACTGTGGAAACTCTTCTTGGAACAAAAACAATTTTTCAATATCGTTTTTGAGGGCGTCGATCAAACTTATGCGCGCATTGATGGTATCATTTGAAATCAATTGAAAACCTGTAATTTTATATTGTAGTTTGACATTTGCAGGGTAAAACTCCTTAGCTTGGGTCAAAACTTGAATGGCTGCAATGATATTATTGTTCTTGTGGTTTACGTCTGCCCACTTTAACCAAGTGTTGAGCTCGTAATTACCAAGCTCTACGGCCCGCTTGTAGGCAAAATCAGCTTGGTCGTAGTTTTTTAGTGATGCACTTATGGCAGCGTTTTTTTTCCAATAATTTGAATTTTCACTATCAATATTGATGGCCTTGTCGATATAGTACAGAGCTTTTTTAAAATTCTTTCTTTTGCAGTAAAAATCAGTTATGGCCAACCATCCTTTATCTAGCAAGGGGTCTTCATGAACGGTTTGGTAATAATAGAATTTGGCCATGTCGTAATTTTCCAATTTCTCATGGCATTTACCTATTCTTAAGTATGCGTGTGAGGTTGGGTCTTCTATCTTTATGGTAGTTTCATAATTTTCAATGGCCTCATTGTACTTACCAAGTTTTTCCAACACCTTTCCTTTTTCATAATAGGCACCGATAAAGGTGTCGTCAGAAATTATCGCAAAATCAAAAGCTGAAAGGGCTTCAGGGTATAAACGCTTTGAGAAATACTGTTTTCCCAATTGATGCCAGGCCACCTCGGAATACGGATTTTCATCTAAATAGTTGTTTAAATAATAGATGGCCCCATCAAAATCTTCCAGAAACTCAAAACAATAGATTACATTGTACAATGATGAATAATCACGTGCGTCGAAAGAAACGCATTTGATAAAACATTCTTTCGCCAATTTAAAATCATCCATAAAAAGGTATTCCATACCCATTAAGGAATGTATGTCAAAACTATCTTCAGATAGCGACAGAGCCTTGTTCAAAAGCCTAATCGCGGCCTCGTGATTGTTTTTTTTGGAATAGATGTTGGCACGTTGAATATAAATCTCGTCGTTGTCCGAGTCTAACAGTTGTAGCTTATCAAGCAACTGTTCTGCCAGCTCCAGATTATTCTCGAACACCAGTACTTCCACCTCCAAGAGTTTGAGCTCAATAGAATCAGGGTGTTGTTTCAGGCCTATTTTAATTGCTTTCTTGGCAAGAGCCACTTTTCCGTTGTTGAGATAGTGGTGTATGATATCCTCAAAATCCTCTGCATCAAAGAAATAGACATCATCTGTCTTGAGCATGGATTCGAATTTGGCAATGGGCCTGCTTGGTCTTTCGTTAGATTCTAACGCCATAGGAACGTTTTGGTTAAACTATGTATCTGTTAAGAAATAACTGATACATTTCGGCTTGCTATTCTGCACCATTTATTTTTTAACAGATACTATGGAATTAAAAATAGTCTTTTGTGGCTATTTAAAATTCCAGACTTGGGCTATATTATTAACAAATTAGTTAACAACTTATTGTGTATAATCATCTAGCACGCTGTTGATTATGGCACAGCCTCTTTCGATTTCCTCTTTAGATATGGTCAATGGGGGCGAAATTCGAACTGCTTTTGGTTCGAACAACAGCCAAAACAGAATCAAAGCTTGTTCTTTACAAGCCAGTATCATGTAATCTGCAACTGCCTTGTTTTTCATAATCAAGGCCAATAATAAGCCTTTGCCGCGAATTTCCTTGATGTGCTTGTGCACCAATAATTTTCTGAAAAGAGCTTCTTTTTCAAGGGTTTCAATGATAAGTGTTTTTTTGGTGAGTTCTTTCAGGGTGGCCAAACTTGCGGCAGCAATAACGGGGTTGCCTCCAAAAGTGGTGATATGCCCTAGTTTCGGATTATCTTGTAAGCAAGCCATCATTTTTTTTGAGGCCGAGAATGCACCAACGGGAAGGCCTGATGCCATACCCTTGCCCATGACCAGAATATCGGGCAGGCAATTGTAATGTTCGAATGCGAACAACTTTCCCGTACGGCCAAATCCGGTTTGAATTTCATCTAAAACCAACAAAGTCCCAACTTCATCGCAACGCTTTCGTACATTTTGCAGATACTCTTTTTTGGGTACAATAAAACCTGCTGCTCCCTGAATGGTCTCCAAAACCACGGCGGCGGTTTTTTGGGTTATCTTTTGTAGATCAGATGTTGAATTGAATCGAATAAAAGAGATATCGGGGAGTAAAGGGCGAAAAGCACTTTTACGTTCTTCGAAGCCCATAAGGCTGAGACTGCCCATGGTATTACCGTGATACGCTTTTTGAGCTGCAATGATCTGTGTTCTTCCAGTAAAGCGTCTTGCAAGTTTCAAAGCCCCTTCAATTGCCTCGGTGCCCGAGTTGACCATATAGGTTGATTGCAACGGGCTCGGCAAGAAAGAAGCTAAAAGCTTGGTGTATTCCACCGATGGCATTTGAATATACTCGCCATACACCATGACATGCATGTAGTGTTCGGTCTGTTTACGAACTGCGGTCACAACTTTTGGGTGGCAATGCCCTAAGCTGCAGACCGAAACTCCAGCGACAAAATCTAAATGGGCTTTATTGTTGCTATCATATATATAGCTTCCTTTCGCATGTGATATTTCCATCGCCAACGGATGCGGTGTGGTCTGCGCCTGGTAGTTTAGAAAATCTTCTTTCATGTTGTTTTTGCAATACCTGTCCAACAAAAACGATATGCTCGCTTGCCTAATTGATCTTTACTTTTTTGGCCTTTGGACGTTTTTTTGGTTTTGTACTTCCATCTTCGGGAATAGGAATGTTATTTACCGGATCACCGGGGTTCTGGTCACGATCTTCTTCCTCGGCATCAGTGTCAATAGGATGGTCGATACCATGAATTACCACAAGTTCGATATTATTATCATCTTCATCAAAGATATCGTTCTTGGTCAATATGCGTTCATCTCCCCGCCAAATGAACCCTTTTAGTTTTCTGCTTTCTTTGGGCAGTTCCTTTTCAGGGAAAATGTCACCATCGGGCTGCGTGATAAAGGTTAGGTCTTCAAGGTCGTTGTTGGTCATTGTTATTCTGATCTTACTGCATATGGTCTTGTTGATGCCAATAAGTTCTTGATCGTCATTGTACATATAATAGATAACTTCGGTATTCTTGACTAGTTCAATGGTTTTTAGTTCGTTTTCTTTGAATTTGCCAAATAGGTCTTTGCCTTTGGCTTGGTTGTAGCCGGTCATACTAACACTGTCCAATGATATGATAAAGGCATTTTCAAGTACTTTTAGTGAGTCTAGTTTTTCGGTTTTAAGGTTAGAGGTGATATGAATACTGTCTCCGGTCATTTGATTTACCCCGTTCCAGATAATCGGGTTTTTAATCAGTTGGGTAACTCCTGTTTTTTGTTCTGAATGAATTGAGTCACTTTTTCCGCTGAGATCGGTTTTAAAGAATTTGGCATTTCTAAAAGCACGTAAGATACGGTCATTGGGTTTACCCGTCACCATTAAGGTATCACCGTGCATATAGAGTGAATCTTGTTCCATCAGACTGATTGAAACTGCACGTTTGGTGGCAAAAACAGAGTCTTTGGCCTTATAGACCTCGGCATAATGTGCTCGTATGATACCTTTGTTTATGGTATCGGTTACGGTAATGTTATTTGTTGCCGATGCGAACTCAGAGACCTTATCAAAGAAGACACTGTCTCCTTCGATTATTCTGTTGTTATATTCGATACGGGTGTTTTTTATACCGTAGCCACTCTCGATATTGGTGTCATAGAAGCCCCGCTCACAGTATATTTTATAGGTTTTTCCGGTAATGGTCGATGCCCCGTACATATAGGCGTTTTTTGAGGTAGTGTAATAATCGAGCTGTTCTGAATCTAATATAAAATCAGGGTTCTTTAGGTGTACGCTATCTAAGAATTGCGCTTTTTTGATTTCCATAAAATAACGCCCTATTTCACTTGTCAAGGTGTTTACCGAATCGACCACTGTACCAAAATCTTGGTAATAGGCTTCTTGTTTTTCACGATCAAAACGGAGTGTATCGGTTCGAAGCGTTGTGCCGGTATTTACCAGTACTACATTTTCATAAGCTTTTGCCAGTTTGGTGTTTCCGTCATAGTCTATTTTACCACTGGTCATTTCTACCGAATCGCCTTGTTGCAGGCGAACGTTTCCGACAGCTTTTAAACGATTTTCTTTCTGGTAGAAAATGGCAATATCACACCAGAGGTCAGCCCCTTGGTGCTTAAATTGTACCTGTTTCTGGTCTTTACTGAAAATAGATGCCCCAGGATAGTGTTCTTCATCTTTGGTGAAGTTGGCTCCGTAGACAATATTTATTTGTTTGTCCTCCGGTTCTTCCTCTTGTCCATAACTGGATCCAAAAGCCATAACACAAATAATATAAACGAGTGGGGTACGCAATAGGATGAATTTTTCCCAAAAATAAGTTTTTTTAGGGGAGGGCTATAAAGATTGGGATAGAATTAATATTTATCAGTACTGTTGTCGGATAAAACCTGCCTGTCAGACCGGTTTATGGCTGTTCTGCACAGTGTTTTTGCAATATTAATTTGGTGGCGTAGTTTAGGAAATAAGTTTAGATGTTTAATTTAGGCTCTATGCTGTTTGTAGTGGGTAAACCTGCCGCCGGCCTGCCGAACAGGCAGGTAAACCGGTAAGACTTCCTGAGGATAACGCAGAAAATAGAATTAATTAAATAGAGGTGTCAAGTTAGCTTCTTATCTTAATTTCCTGATAACCTATGTGTTGAGTATTTATCATTCTATTAATTAGGTTGTCAAATATAGTTTGCTTGTGAATCGACCTATTTAGGCGGTAGCTATACTCATCT
>JAJRSY010000132.1 GCA_024278565.1 Bacteroidota bacterium | reverse complement strand
CCACATAAAATTCTGTGCCTCTACGTCAGCACTTGGGTCCGGGTCTACGGTACTGGGTATGGTGATGTCATCATCTGTTACGCAGGATAGGACAAGAAAAAAAAGCAGCAAATAAAATGTGTTTTTCATAGGATTATTTATGTTGTATAAAATATAATGTTATTCGAGACAATAGTTCGGCGGGTTTTTATATACAATGATCTGCCTGTCGGTTTACCTGCCGAACGGCATGGCAAGCAGATTTTCAGTAAGTTATACGACAACAAGCTAATGTCGTAACTTTTTGATTTTCCGTGCTTTAATTCATAATTACAGAAGTATTGTCGAGAACAAGAACAATTTAAAACACAATTACCCTACTTTTGGTCTGCGCTTGATTTTGGTTTTATCAAGCCATCCATCAACATCATATTGCTCGTGGGCTTGAATTGTGATGAACTTGAAATAAGGTCGACAGGGTAGACGGGTACAAAGTTTGATTTGCCCGTAGCACCAGCAATTACACTCAGCGTCAATGCCAGCAAAGGTTCTGTAGGGTCACCCAAAGCACCTAAATTAGCAACATCTTCACGTAGTTCGTGATCTGGCACCAAGCCCCCTGTATAATCTGAAAAGCCGTCGGCATTTTCAGTTCTGCCCAAAAGGGGTTGAATGCCCCATTGGTTGTTCGGATTGATGTGCGACTCACGTTCTGAGTTATAGAAATAATTGTTTTCATCATCATCAACAAAGGTGACTGAAAACTCGTTTTTGCCCACCGTTTTGGTGCCTATATGAACCACATTCATATAGGGCTCAAGTCCGTTCATGACCAATTCACTGGCCGAGGCCGAGGATGCACTGGCTATCACATAAACACGCTGAAGGTCCAGTGCATTTAAAGGGGTGTTGTTTTCTAAGGTCGTACTCGTGAAATTGGTCTCACCGAAACCTTCCTTGGACTCTAACATTATTTTGGTATTGTACCTCGATTTTAGAAGAAGTTCATCGGTTTTTGTGCCATAGACCGAACTGGCTATCTGTACCGCTGAAGATACACGGCCACCACTATTATACCTGAAATCCAATATCAGTTCGTTGATGCCGGCCGCCTTGAAATCACCAAATACATCGTTCAGTTGTTCATCAAAATCAGCAACGAACGAATTATAGACCAAATAACCAATCTTATCGCCGTTTTGTTCAAAAACCGTACTAAATAAAATAGGGTTTTCGACCAGACCTTCTTGTTTGGTCAATGAAAGCTCTCTTCCGTTCGGTGTAATGGTGTTGTTCTGAATCGCGGCAAAACTCAAGGTGTAGGTATCTAAATCTCCAAACAGCAATTCTACATAATTATCAAGATTGAGTGATGTTCCATTTACACCGATAAAAATGTCCCCTCTTTTTATATCTTTGCCAGAAGCATCTGAGTCGGCTACAATGTACCTCACAAATCCAAAAACATCTTTGCTGCCTTCTTCACCGTACAATGAGAGTCCGAATTCGACTCCGTTACTTTTAGATACCCCGCTAAAACCCCGTACCAGATCTTTGTAATTTTCGTTTAAGAAACTAAAACGATCTATGGCGTCGTTGTCACCAACAACTTTCCAGTGCTTGTTGCAGATTTTATAGAAAAAGTCAGCGGGGTCAGCTTCCGTTGATAAAAATTCGGCATAATCAGCTTCTACATCTGCCTTGCTGTCATCTAAGTCGGCTACATCTGCCTGCCAGAAATAGTAAGCGTTCATTGCCTTCCACATAAAATTCTGTACAGGGTAATCGGCTATAGCTTTAACTTCTTCTACTGGATCTTCGGTCGAGTCTGTAGGGGTAACATCATCATTATTACAGCTGGTCAATACAAGTCCCAAGGCAAGGAGCATTAAAAAATACTTTTTCATTTTCATTTTTTTTAAATTAAACAATGGCCGTCAAAGACACCAAAAACAAATATGTTCCATGAAATAGGCAAATTTAACTGTTTACGTAACTTTGGTGCTCTTAGATATATGTACGTGGGTATTTAGCAAATAGTTGCCCAATATACTTATATGAAACCGAATAAAAAACTTTTTGTAACAAAATTCGCTATACTTCGTCTTCATTATGTAGACCACTTAAAAAAGTTTATAAAACAACAACCAAATTAATGCATCAGTCCGAATTTTTGAATGTGGTCATGCCTTTTAAGGATAAGCTCTATAGACTTGCAAAGCGTTTATTGGTCTCTAGGGAGGAAGCCGAAGATGCCACACAAGAGGTTCTGTTGAAATTATGGTCGAAAAACGATTCGATCGGCACTTATAAGAACGTTGAGGCCTTTGCCATGACCATGACAAAGAACTTTTGTTTGGACCGGTTGAAATCAAAGCAGGCAGGCAATTTGAAGTTGGTGCATAGCAATTATCAGGAGAAAGGGAGTTTGTTGGACAAACAGATAGAAGCTAAAGATAGCATCAACTGGGTACAAAAGATTATTGAAGAGCTGCCCGAACAACAAAAATTGGTATTGCAGTTGCGGGATGTGGAGGAATACGATTTTGACGAAATAGGAGAGATGTTGGCTATGCAACCTACCGCAATACGGGTAGCATTGTCAAGAGCGCGAAAAACAATTAGAGAAAAGTTAGCACAAAAACATAGTTATGGAATCGGATAAGGTTGAAAAATTATTGGAAAAGTATTTCGGGGCCACCACCACGGTTGCCGAAGAACAACTGTTACGAACGTATTTCTCACAAGAAAGTGTAGCAACACATCTAGAGCAATATGCCCCCATGTTCCAATATGTTACGAATGCCAAAGAAGAACGGTACACAAAGCAACTGGTTTTCAGTCCTCGAAAGAAGAATTACAAATGGCTTTCAGTAGCAGCGGTCGCAGCTTTGGTGTTTGGCATATATTTTGGTAATGACTATGTAGATAAGCAACGGCTAGAGCAAGAACAGGCAGTATATGCCTATCAAGAAACAAAAAAAGCATTGAGCCTTTTAGCGACAAATTTAGATCGGGGCATCAAGAAAGTGGCCTATTTAAACGAATTTGAACAAGCAAAACAAAAAATTTACAATATCAAATAAAATGAAGATCATGAAAAAACTAATAGTTGTAACGGTAATGGCGATCATGCCCTTAGTGGGGTTTTCACAGTCAATGTTCGATAAATACGAAGATTTAGACGAGGTGAGTGCCGTAGTCGTAAATAAGAGCATGTTCAACCTTCTGGCCAAGATGGATGTGGATGTGGATGATCCTGAGGCACAAGAATATATGAACATGGCCAAGAGCCTCAACGGATTAAAAGTTTTTATCACCGAAGATGTCAAGATATCGGCCGATATGAAGGCCACGGTGGCCAAATACCTTAAATCGGCAAAATTGGAAGAATTGATGCGAATCAAAGACAAAGACACCAATGTGAAGTTCTATATAAAAAGTGGTAAAGACGAAGACCACGTTAGCGAACTGTTGATGTTGGTAAGTGGTATGAAAAATGTTGACCTTGAGGTAAACGGAAGAAAGTTCGAAACCGTACTGTTGTCATTGACGGGTGATATAGATCTTACTAAAATAGGCGCGCTTACCAAAAAAATGAACCTTCCCGATGAGTTGAAAAAAGCGGGTAAAAAAGATAATTATTAATCGTTAGGCAAATTAGTTTGTAAAAAAAAACTCCCTAAAATTCTCATTATTAACTACTTTCACATCTGTTTTATAAGTTTCTATAAATGTTTTAGGGATTTTGACTTTGCTTTTTGGGTTCCATTTAATTTCAAACCCTGTAACTGTTCCTGCTTCTTCCTCTACATAATCAATTTCTTGTTGTTGCACAGTTCGCCAGAAATAACCTTTGGCTAATGAGTTTGTATAAGCATTATATTTTAATCGTTCAGCAATTAAGAAGTTTTCCCAAAGATTACCTTTGTCTTGGCGCACTTCTAAAGGGTTTAAATCGCCTATTATCATATTTCTAACACCTGTGTCATAGAAATAGATTTTTTGATTTGTTTTTATTTCGTTGCGTAGGTTTTTACTAAAACTTGGCAACTTAAAAATAACATAAGCTTGACAAAGCAAATCGATATAATTAGACACCGTTTTCTTATCGATACCTAGCAATTGCGCCAGTTCATTATAACTGACTTCACTTCCTATTTGAAATGCTAAAGCGCGTAATAATTTTTCTAAGATTTCAGGCTTACGAATACCACCATAACTCAATATATCTTTATAGAGGTAGCTATCTGTTAATTGTTTAAGAAGGTCTTTTTCATCCCCAAAATTATTGATAACATTCTGGGTACATACCATAAACGACACGAAGCTCTAGTTGCTGTTGGGCTTTTAGATAGCCAACATTATTTTCGAACTCATTCCACGAAATAGGGTATAATTGATATTCCCACTTTCTTCCTGTTAACGGTTCTTGTGTTTGGTTATTAAGCTCGAATGCAGATGAGCCACTTACCAATAATTGAACATCTTTAAGTTGGTCGGTAATTAGTTTTAAAGTCAGGCCAATATTTTCTATTCGTTGCGCTTCGTCAATAAATACAATTTTAAAGTTTCCGATAATGTTTTTAAGTTGCTCAATATTTGGGTTGGTAAGCAGTTTCCTGACCGTAGGGTCATCTCCATTTAGAAATAGATGCTCCTTGTTCTCTAATAATTTATTGAAAAGCGTAGTTTTACCTACTTGGCGAGGACCAATTAAAAGAATGGCTTTACCTTTTCCAAAACGGGAATTAATTTGCGATTCTAATGTTCTTTTTATCATGTTTAGGGATTGTAATCCCCAAATATACTATTTTTTAGGGATTATAATGCTTCAAAACTAGTATCACGTCAATTTAATTATGGAACAAAATGATGAGATAGTTTTTTATAAGCATCTCGTTTTGTAAACCCCCATTTGATCTTTTTCTTTTGTTTGTTTTTTTCTTTGGTCCATTGTTTGGTTTCACTGATCAATATATCCGCACTTGCAATTCTCCTGTTCAAACATTCTGTTTCCATTATATTTATTTCAATTTCAGCCATATTCAACCAACTTGCGTG
>JAJRSY010000131.1 GCA_024278565.1 Bacteroidota bacterium | reverse complement strand
TGTTCAAAACTAAAAATATGATCTTACCCACACAAACAGTAGTAGAACCTTTTAACTTTATTAATATCAGGTTTTTTACTAAAACGTCTATTGTTTAAAAAGATGTTTATCAGTTAGTTACAACCTGCCTGTCCGGCAGGTTGGTCAAGTCTTTATTCTTTGTTCTTTCAGCGAACCTGCCTGACCGGCAGGCAAGGCGATCTTTTATCCCTGCCTGCCGGACAGGCAGGTTTTGTCTGACAATACTATTTTGAAATATCTAAATTATTTTCTTATATCCTCTTATCTTCTCATGCACCAACCTCAAGCACTTCACGCATTGCTTTTGCCTTTAGCAAACATTCTCCATACTCTTTTTCAGGTACCGCTTTCGCTGTTATAGCACTGCCAACGGAAAAAGATACATATTTCTTAGAAGCATTGTACAGAATACTTCGAATGACCACATTAAAGTCAAAATCACCCTCAGGGGTAAAGTAACCTACTGCACCACTGTACAGTCCTCTTTTGAAAGACTCCAGCTCTTCAATGATTTTCATGGCCGAGACCTTTGGTGCACCCGTCATGCTTCCCATGGGAAAAGTCTCTTTGATGATATCAACAGGATCCTTATCAAAAGCGACCTTGGCCGTTATCGTCGATATCATCTGATGCACCTGTTCAAACGAATATACCTTGCACAGTTCTTCTACTGTAACACTGCCCTTTACCGCACTTTTAGATAGGTCGTTACGAACAAGGTCGACAATCATGATATTCTCAGCCCGCTCTTTCGCATCTTGTTTCAAGGTAGATTTAAGCTTTTCGTCCTCCTCTTTGTTCAATGACCGTTTTGCCGTACCCTTTATGGGTTGCGATATGACCTTAAGACCCTCTTTACGCAAATAACGTTCTGGCGATGCCGATAAGAGGTATTTATCACCGAACTTCAAAAAGGCCGCAAATGGCGCCTTCGATATTTCGTTCAGCTTGTTATAGGTTCGCAAGGCATCTATTTGGGTGTTTTCGGCGTAAAATTCCTGACAAAAATTCGCTTCGTAAATAGCACCCCTATAAATGCGCTCAAGCATTGAACCAACCCTTTTAAAATATTCATCCTTGAATATTCTCATTTTAATACGAATAGCGGTTTCAGCTGCTTCAACAGTAGCACTCGTGTTCAAACACGCCATAATCGATTGATAATCCCCTTCAATTTCATGGGCACTACCATTCAAGTAATTAAAAAAGACAGCATCCCCTTTTATGTGAATGATTCTTTTGGGTTGGAAAAAATATAGTTCAGGAAAATCCAAACCATCATGATTGGCAGAAGAAAGACATTCGACATCGTTTTTCAGGTCGTAGGAAAGGTAACCGAAAATCCAATCCTTGATATCAGCCCTATAGCTTTTCAACCGCTCAAAGGCATCAGAAACGCCAATAACTTTAGTGGTAAGGGCATCAACTGCCAAAATCGCTTCAAAAGAACTATATGTAGTACTGTGGTGATTGCTATCTAACCATGCCACCTCTTTAAATCGCTGCGCCCAAACCATAAGTGCCTCCTTAAATTCCGTCTCATTGGAAACGTAGAAAGAAATGGTTTTACGCAAATGAAGTAGGATTAAAGTTTAGTCAAAAATGCATTCAATGCTTCTTCGTGTTCTTTGGAAAGGGCAGTATCTAAAACACCTTTTTCACTGTCAAAGTTCTCTTGAAAGGCTGGCAACGAGAATGTAGAAATAATCTCTGCCCCAAATCTGGGCAGTAAATTTTCTACAACTTCCAATGAACCCTTCCCACCTCTTTCCCCTGGGGAAGTGGACATCAATAACACCTTGGTTCCATCCATGAATTTAATATCTAATCGCGACAGCCAATCCAACGTATTTTTAAAATAAGAAGAAAGACTGCCATTGTGTTCGCTTACAGAAATGATGAGTCCGTCTGCATTTTGAATATCATCCCTTAACTCGATTAAACCGTTCGAAAAACCATTTTTCTTTTCATAATCGATACTGTACATAGGATAGGGGTAATGGGCCATATCCAATAACCTAACGGTATGCCCCCCGACAAGTGTAAGGGTATGTTTTACCAGTTTAAAATTTATTGAAGTTGAAGAATTACTACCTGCAAATGCCAATATTGAAGCCATGTTCACGTTTATTAAGTTCGTAACCCGAAAATAGTCAAAATACCCTTGAGATGCGAGTTTTTTATTTAATTTTGCACGGCGAAACACCTAAACAGTCTGTTACACAGCCATATAGGCGAAATCGATTTCGCCTAACACTAAGATCGACTTTAAAACCAATTTGAAATACTAACATTGGAAAAAAGCACAACACGGTTATATTTTATTGATGCAATGCGCGCATGGGCAATTCTCATGATGTTGCAGGGGCATTTTGTTGATAGCCTATTGGATAATGCCTTTCGTGAGCACACCAATGCTTGGTACAACACCTGGAAGCACTTTAGAGGCATCACCGCACCCGTTTTCTTTACTGTATCAGGTTTTATCTTTACCTATTTATTGATACGCCCACCTGAAAAAGGTTTTGAAAACCCCCGGGTAAAGAAAGGGATCAAGCGAGGGTTAGAACTGTTGTTTATAGGCTATTTACTACGATCCAATCTTATGGGGCTTCTCAAAGGTGAGGTTTATGATTCCTTCTACTTGGTCGATGTGCTGCATTGTATTGGTCTTTCAATTTTAAGCATCATCGCTATTTATCTATTAACATATACAAAAAGAAAGTTCTTGTTTCCAACAGTACTAGTGGGCATTACGCTTTTGTTATTTATTTTTGAGCCCCATTATCAATTGTGGACCTATAATTTTCTGCCAGATGCCCTTGCCAATTACCTGACCAAGGCCAATGGTTCGGTATTCACCATAATACCATGGTTTGGCTATGCCTCTTTTGGTGCATTTACTTCGGTGATGTTCATGCGATATAAAGATAGCCCTCAATTATATTCTACAGCAATCACTATTTCTTTGGTTGTAGGCCCTTTGTTGATTTTCTTTTCTACGGATTTATTCCTAGCCCTTACTCGCCTAACAGGAATTCAATTATTCGCTGATATATTTTTTAACAACTACCTGTTTATTCGCTTGGGCGATGTACTCTTGGTGTTTGCGGTTTTTATGCTATTTAGAAGGTTTATGCAAAATACCATCTTACTCAAGGTTGGCCAAAGCACGTTATCAATATACATCGTACATTTTATCATTTTATATGGAAGTTTTACAGGATTGGGACTCTATCAATTTTTCAACCACTCACTTTCGCTAACCACTACTATTAGCGGTGCCATAGCTTTTATGATAGCTTGCTCTTATTTTGCCCTACTATACGAAAAGCATAAAACTGAAATAAAGAGAAACATTGCCAAAATGTTCAAACACGTAGGGGCAAAAGCCGAACCATGGCAAAATTTCGTCTTTAAATTACTAAAGACCACTTTCACAAAAACAAAACTTTTAATATTAAAGCTATTGGGCTTGGTGAAAAACTGACCCTGATTCTCTTATTAAGCTAGATACGATGCCATAGAGCCCTCTTTTTAAAAATCAAAGAAGACATTACCTCCACTTAATTTTCATACTTGGATTCAAGGTTCTAACGCAACGAATGAGAATTTTCATACATCAAAAAGATAATTGGCCTGATTTCACTTGGAGAAGTGATGATTTTGTTAATCTGTTAAGTGAAGCTAGAAATCTACAGGGAAGGTTAGTTGGGAAAATGGAATTTTTAGGTTTTGATTTGAGAAATGAAGCCTTACTGGATACATTAACCTTAGATGTTTTAAAATCAACAGAAATTAAAGGTGAGATTTTAAATCCAGACCAAGTCCGTTCATCGATTGCACGAAGATTAGGAATGAAAATAGCTGGTTCAGTTGATTCTGACAGGAATGTAGATGGAATGGTTGAAATGATGATTGATGCAACACATAATTGCTTCAAACCATTGACCACCGAAAGATTTTTTGACTGGCACGCTGCATTATTCCCAATGGGAAGAAGTGGAATGTACAAGATAACTGTTGCAGATTGGCGTAAAGATACAACCGGGCCAATGCAAGTCGTATCAGGAGCTATGGGAAAAGAAAAAGTTCATTTTCAAGCTCTTGATTCAGTTTTAATAAAAAAAGAAATGCAACAATTTCTGGAATGGTTTAATAAAAACGAAAAGACTGATTTAGTAATAAAAGCGGCAACTGCTCATCTTTGGTTTGTTACAATTCATCCTTTTGAAGATGGAAATGGACGCATAACAAGAGCATTAACTGATGTGTTATTGGCTCAATCTGATAAAAGCACACAGCGGTTTTATAGTATGTCCACTCAAATTAGGTTGGAAAGAAAACAATACTATGAGATACTTGAAAAAACACAAAAAGGGGATCTTGATATTGCTGGATGGATAAAATGGTTTTTGAGTTGTTTAATAAATGCCTTAAAATCTACAGATACAATATTGAAACGGGTTTTATTTAAAGCTGACTTCTGGAATAGATATTCAAAAATACTGTTGTCCAATAAAACCCAAAATTAATTAAAAACCCACTTCTAGATCAATAAAATGGTTGAAAATTTTATTTTTTCAAAAGTAAGCCCCTTGTTTTTAGGTTGGGTAAAAATCGATTTTGGTTCTACCACAAAATTCGTGGTAGAACCCAGGGCAAAAGCATTTAAAAATTTTGAACTAAACAATCGTTGATTTTTAGGTGAAATAGGGTGGTTTTTTC